>JAFTBA010000017.1 GCA_017458545.1 Synergistaceae bacterium
CCTCACTGTTGATATTCGCGTTGAAGTAGTCCTTTATATTTTGTCTGCCCATTTTTTTGAATTTCTGTCCCCTTTCCCAAAAATTTCAGGAAAAATAATCCCTCAGACCCCCATTTTGAGAGCCTGAGGGTTACGTCTTCACTTTTTTTTAACTTGAGGTATTTTTGTTACTCTATTTTACACCTTTATTTCATGAACTTCAGATAAACACCGATGAGCTTGGCAATTAATCCGTTCTCAGGGTTTATGGAAGCGTTCGCAAATTCAAACCTTAACTCTTCGGGCGTAAGTGCCATGAAACTCATTGAAGGCACTGAAAATTCTGCCGTCAATACATCGCGGACTGCCTCAACTACTTCACCGAAACCCATCATCTTTGCCATAGGCATAGCCATTGCAAATACACCGTTCTCATCATTAAGAAGCCAGTTCCGTATCTCATCGAAATCTATCCATATTGCTGAGATACCTTCAGTGTTCATCAGGTCGGCAAGTGCAGGTTTGATTACGGGCTTGGCCGTAAGATTTACAGCTTCGGCAAAGTTTATTCCGAGAGTTTCGCCCTTATCCTGTATTAAACATGATACAGGGCTTAATGACGTGTCCATCTGCAATACTCCGTCCTGTATCTTATGGAAATGCTTAGACTTCGTCAGTTTCGCAAACACTTTTTCAGCTGCCCCATTGCTGCCCGTCTGCTTCAGGTATAACGCAGGTATCTTCATTCCCTCGAACGTTACGCTGTCATTGACAGAAAGCGTAAATATTCCCTCGAACAAGTCTGCAAATTCGTCCTCAGTTATTCCGAAACGCGCCTTTAACTGACGCACTACCTCGTTCCATGATGATGCTGTCTCCTTCTGGTCTTTAAGGGCCAGGATATGAAGCATTCCGCTCAACGCTGCCAACGGGCTTTTAGCTCCGCCCTCCGATAAATCCATGTAACAGCCTTTTACTGCTGAAGGCTTTTCGGGCAATTTGGCAGCATACTTATCACGCAAGGCATGACGTATATTGCTCGCTATGTTCACAACAAATTTGTCGGGCAAACTCTCAAATCCTAACTCAAAGTTAAACGGCTTATCGAAATACTCAGTCGCTATGTCAGCACTGTCAAATTCACCCTTAGTGTCTAACCTGTCTATCGTCTCATAGTCAATATGCGCTAACAGATAATTCTTCGCGGTATTCAGTTTACGGTTTACGTTTCCTGACTCACCGAAAAGACGCTCTTTATCTTCAGCCAGTGCCTTGAGCGATAATGATAAATCTTCGGAGGTAACTCCTGCGATGATTAAACCGTCCTGAGCCTTGACGAATAATTCGTTATCAACTTTGTAGATATTACCGTCGAGTTTCTCGGCTTTAAGCATTGTCTCAAGCATTGACACTAAAGGACTGTCCGAACCGAGTAACAGTTTAGCGAAATCCTTATCCTCTGCGGAACCGTCAGCAATCTTCTTAACGACAGATGAAACGTCATCGCTCACAGTAAATGCTATCTGGAAGAAATACTCAGACGTTTTAACGTCCTTGCTCTCAGGTCTGTCAGTCCCCACAATAAATGCTGCCGATTTGAGCGGAGTGTTCTCAGCAAACATTCTGAAAAGCTCAATGCCTCCGATTATGTCATTCGAGTCCTCCGATGAAAGTACAAGAGGCATGAAAAGATTAATATTTTTCTCGGACATAAGCCATTTCAGAAATGAAGATATATCATCAGCCTTGAACACTAAATATACACTTTCATTGCTGCGGATACTCAGAGCGTTTTCAGGGACTGCATCTCCGCCCGTTAATGACGGGAGCATATCACCCAGACTTAACGCCGATGAAATTCCTGCCGTCAACATAACGGCAATTACCGAAAGGCACAAAATTTTCCTGATACTGCCTGTTTTCAACTCTCTCAACTGAAATTCCTCCTTTGTTGCATTCTGCTAAAATGCCTCCCCGTTGTTAAAACACGGAAAGGCATAATCCTTCAGCCTTTTAGCCCTTATAGGCCGTGTATATCTCGATAAACGGTGCAGGTTTCAATGACGCTCCGCCGACTAATGCACCGTCAATGTCTGCCATTGACAGCAGTTCCTTAGCGTTTGAACCCTTAACGCTTCCGCCGTAGAGTATCACGACTTCAGGCTGTCCGATTAACTCCCTGCTCCATTTGCAGACCTCTTCGGCCTGTTCGGGAGTAGCTGTTTTGCCCGTACCGATTGCCCATACAGGCTCGTAAGCATAAATTATCTTC
>JAFTBA010000108.1 GCA_017458545.1 Synergistaceae bacterium
GGTGAACAGTGCTGTATGCTAGGAACTTTCTCGAAAACTGTATCACCGGGTATGCGTATAGGCTGGATTGTCTGTAAACAGAAAGATATGTACGCCAAGATGATTACTTGTAAGTCAGCTGTGGATATGCACACAAACATGTTTGGTCAAATGGTAATGTATCAATACCTGAAAGATAACAATTTCGATGAACATATCGCCGATACCTGCAAGCTCTACAAGCATAATGCTGAGTTCATGCTGGCATGTATCGGGAAATATTTTCCTGAGGGCGTGAATGTCAATAAACCCGAAGGAGGTATGTTCATGTGGGTAACACTGCCCGAAGGCGTAAGAGGTATTGACGTTCAGACAGCAGCCCTCAAAAAAGGCGTTGCAGTAATTCCAGGCGACCCGTTTTATGAGTACGAACGCAATGTGAACACCATTCGCCTCAATTTTGCCAGCTCCTCCGATGAAACAATCGACAAGGGCATTCGTATTCTCGGTGAAGTCATCAGCGGTATCGTTCACAGATAAAACAGTTAAGTGAAATTAATGTTCCCCCCAGAAATCAGAGGGGGAATTTTTTTTGTGTGCGTGTAAAATATACCCATCATGAATAACTTACTACTTACAAAAATTTATCAGCGTCTTTGTGATGAAGTTGATACCCTCAATTTCTCCTACCCGGTCGCAAGCGTCTATAACCCTTTGCGTTATGCTTGGGACGGTTTCGCTCAGTACCTCAAATATTCAGAGGGACGAAAGCGCGTTGTCTTTCTCGGCATTAACCCCGGCCCTTGGGGAATGGCTCAGACAGGTATACCCTTCGGCGAAATTAACTCAGTCCGCGAATTTCTCGGCATCAGCAAAATATCTTTCACTGCTCCCGATAACATGCAGCTCTCTTACCCCGTAAGAGGACTCGATTGCCAACGTTCAGAAGTCAGCGGCAGAAGATTATGGGGATTATTCCGTGAACGTTTCGGAACTGCTCAGAATTTTTTTGCCGACAATTTCGTTCTCAATTACTGTCCCCTCCTGTTCATCGGCTTAACAGAAAAAGGAACTCTCCGTAACATTACACCTGACAAAATTAATCCCTCTGAACGAGAAAAACTCTGTCAGCTTTGCGATTACGCTTTCATTGAGGCCGTCAACATACTCAACCCCGATTACGTTGTAGGAGTAGGCAGTTTCGCATTCAAACGCGCTAAAATTTCATTAATCGCTCAGAAAATCAACATCATCAAAATTCTTCACCCAAGCCCCGCTAACCCTCAGGCAAATAAAAACTGGGCTGAGAAAACTACAGCTCAATTAATCACAGCAGGAGTATGGCAATGAGTTATTACGATGACAAAAGCAGTTTCATCAGAGTCAGAGCATTAATTTCAGGCAGAGTTCAGCATGTAGGTTTCCGTTACTGGGCCTGCGAACAGGCAGAAAGACTCGGCCTCACAGGTACCGTCGAAAATTTATTTGACGGTCGGGTCGAAATGGTCTTTCAAGGACCTCCCGAAATGGTCAGCGAAATGAAAGATAAGTTACGCAGAGGACCCTCAATGGCAATAGTTAAACAGGTAATTTTTTACCGTGAACGCGTCAAAAATGATGAGACTAATTTCGGAGCGGTATATTAACTTCACTGCGTGTGTTATCATTTCGCAGAGGTGAAATATTCGTGAACGACATTAAGCAAATACTCCTTGAACTTCATAATCATAACATCACTGTCGAAGATGCTTATCTCAGACTCAAAGAAAAACCCTTTGAGGATATAGGCTATGCTAAAGTCGACCTTCACAGGAAACTGCGTCAGGGAGTCAGCGAAGTTATTTACGGCGAGGGTAAAACCCCTGAGCAAATCGCAGGCATCATTAACGTAATGACTGCTAACGGTCAGAAAACTATTCTCATCACACGCCTGTCTCAGGAAAAATCTGACGCTCTCAAAATCTCAGGGCTTAACATTATTTATCACCCTGACGCACGCGCAGGAGTCTACGGTTCAATCCCTCAGCCAGAAGGAAATTCATTCGTTCTCGTTGCTACTGGAGGTACAAGTGATATACCTGTTGCCGAAGAAGCTGCATTAACCGCTGAAGTTTTAGGCTGCAGAGTCAAACGACTCTATGATGTCGGCGTTGCAGGTCTTCACCGCATACTCTCGCACATAGACGACATAATGAGCGCAAGCGTCATCATCGCAGCTGCAGGTATGGAGGGTGCATTAGCGAGCGTACTCGGAGGACTCGCTGACTGTCCTGTTATAGCAGTGCCTACAAGCGTGGGTTACGGCGCATCGTTCGGAGGAGTTTCGGCACTTCTGGCAATGCTTAATTCATGCGCGAGCGGTGTCAGTGTCGTTAATATAGACAACGGATTCGGTGCAGGGTATTTAGCCTCAATGATTGACAGGATAAGAACAGAATCTTGTGTTAAGCATACTTAAATTCGGGGGTGCATGTTATTGTTTGGAACTGATATAGGTATAGATTTGGGAACTGCAACGGTATTAATTTACGAGAAACATCACGGTGTTGTCCTCCGTGAACCCTCAGTTGTTGCCGTAGATCAGGACACGGGAGACATATTAGCTGTCGGCTATGAGGCCAAATCAATGGTTGGACGTACTCCCGGAAGCATAACATCGGTCCGTCCTCTCAGGGACGGTGTAATAGCCAATTACGCAATGACTGAAGCAATGTTACAGCATTTCATGAGGCGTATCACTAAAGGACCTCAAAAATTTTTCAGGAACAGAGCCATGATATGCGTACCTTCAGGAGCTACAGACGTTGAGCGCAGGGCAGTGCTTGAGGCAGCATTGGAGGTAGGCGCAAGAGAAGCATACCTTATTGAAGAGCCTATGGCTGCAGCTATCGGAGCTAATCTCAACGTTGAAGAGGCTCGCGGTAAAATGATTGTTGATATAGGCGGAGGCACTACCGATATTGCAGTAATATCACTGGGCGGAGTCGTTGTGTCCAAGTCGTTAAGATTGGGCGGTGATAAGTTCGATGAGGGTATAACAAGATATTTGCGCCGTCAGTATAATCTTGCGATAGGAGACCAGACAGCTGAGAATCTTAAAATAATGATAGGAACATGTATACCGTTAGAACAGGATCAGCGCATGATAGTCAAAGGCAGAGATTTAGTACAGGGATTGCCCAGACAAATTGAAGTTACCAGTTCTGCGGTGAACATGGCCATAGGTGAAATGATTCAGACACTTGTTGACGGAATAAGGAACGTCCTTGAATTAACACCGCCCGAATTATCCGCCGACATAATTGACAGAGGCATAGTGTTGACCGGAGGAGGAGCATTGCTTCACGGACTGCCAGAACTGATAGCACAGCAGACGGGAATTAACTGTTTTACGGCCGAGAACCCTATGGAAAGCGTAGCACTCGGAACAGGAAAGGCACTCGCTGAAATCGACCATCTCAGGAGTACAGGCAGAAGCAGCATGTTAGTGAATCTCAAAAGGTCATCACGTAAACGCTACTAGATTCATGAAAGGAGAGATATAAACCGTGCATCGCGGAATTTACGAGGCAGCTTCGGGAATGCTTGTTCAGGAAACTCACCTCGATGTAATAACAAACAACTTAGCTAACGTAGATACACCCGGTTACAAACGCCGTATAAGTGCAACATCTGATTTTTCAGCACTGCTCGACAGAATCGAAAAGGTCTCGGAAGACACTGAAACTAAAATCACTACCGTTATGCCTGCCGATATGCCCTTCAAAGGCAGGGAAGTTATCGGTTCAGTTGCATTGGCTGCGATATTTTCTGAGGACGTTATGGACACTTTTCCCGGTGTAATCAAAGACACTGAGAGCCAGTTAGATATGGCGATAGACGGTCAGGGATTTTTCGCACTAACCGATGAGAACGGCGAGACGTTCTACACCAGAGAGGGCAATTTTGTTTTAGACAACAACGGCAATATTGTAAACCCTAACGGCTTAATGCTTCAGGGCGAGGGCGGTGCTTTGAACATAGGCAATAATGTGCGTTCAGTCGAAGTAAACAGAAAAGGACAGGTTATCGTCAGCAGAGCAGAACAGGGTAACATAGGTAATGAAATAATCGGAAAAGTAGCAGTCTTTAATTTCGAGAACCCCACATACCTGCGTCATCACGGCAAAAATCTTCTTACCCCCACAGAACAGTCAGGAGAAGCTGAAAATGTTGAAAACCCCAGAATCTGGTCAGGTGCTCTCGAAATGTCCAATGTCGAAGTAGTAACTGAAATGGTAAGAATGATTGAGGCCCAGAGAATTTATGAGGGCGCATCGAAAGCCTTAATGACCCATGACGAACAGACAACGAAACTCATAACATCATTCAGCAGAGGTTAATTAAAAGGAGTGAGAATTAATTATGTTACGTTCATTATGGACAAGCGCGTCGGGAATGATAGCACAGCAGACGCATTTAGACGTAGTAACACACAACCTTGCCAACGTAAATACTCAGGGTTACAAGAAACGCAGGGCTGATTTCGAGGATTTAATGTACCAGATTTACCGCGAGCCCGGAGCACCTATTGAGGGAGGTTCGGTAGTGCCTACGGGAGTTCAGGTAGGACTCGGAACAAGAGTAGCAGCTACACCGAGTTTTATGGTGCAGGGAAATTTCCAGATTACTGACGGGCCTTTGGACTG
The DNA here is from genome assembly GCA_017458545.1 of Synergistaceae bacterium. Lineage (GTDB taxonomy): Bacteria > Synergistota > Synergistia > Synergistales > Aminobacteriaceae > JAFUXM01. The sequence continues at coordinate 4,668 of JAFTBA010000108.1, forward strand.
GGTAATCATTGAGGATAACGGTTTCTTTCAGGTTAATTTGGGCAACGGTCAGATAGCTTACACACGCGGAGGCTCATGGCAGATTGACGATCAGGGGCAGATAGTTGATGAGGACGGTTACCTTCTCGAACCTGCAATCACTATTCCCGAAAACGCCCAGAGCATTCAGCTGTCACCTACAGGAGTCGTAACCGTAAGGCTTCCAGATGACACAGAGCTTCAGGAAGTAGGTCAGCTTGAACTTGCGCGTTTCGTTAATCCTACGGGACTCAGAGCGTTAGGCGACAGGCTTTTTGTTGAAACTCCTGCGAGCGGTCAGCCCATAACAGGCAATCCCGGCGAGGACGGTATGCCTCAGGTCAGACAGAACGTTATTGAAATGTCTAACGTTCAGGTCGTCGAGGAAATGGTTGAAATGATCGTTGCACAGAGAGCTTATGAGGCTAATTCAAAAGGTATTCAGACTGCCGACGATTTGCTCAGAATCGCTAACGGCCTTAAACGTTAAGACTATGAGACTGAAATTTTACGGGCAGGGGCAATTATTATTGTTGCTTCTGCTTTTTGTTATGCTGACTTTTGAACAAACACCTGCGTTTTCGGCACAGTCAATAGTCATTGAGATACCCGAAGTTGTTTACAGCAGGAGGGACTCAATGACGCTGGGACAAATCGCTAAAATCTCAGGAGCTTCACAGCGAGTGAGAAAACTCATCTCATCAATAAGAGTCTATCCCGAGAACGGGCAGTTATCACGCAAAGATGTCATTAACGCTCTCGATGAGAGCAGCCTCAGTGATGCAAGAATTGAACTGCGTATGCCTATGTACTCACGCGTTGAACAGCCCTATTACGAAGGGAATTTCACCGAAACTGCTCAGCCTGAACGCAGTCGTTCGGTTAATGACTTAATCCCGCAGATTAAAGCCCTTTCAGCATGGAACGGAGGACTCGAAATTTCAGCGTCTTCACCAGTCCCTGAAGGCAGACTCATTGACCCTGCAAGCATAGTACCCGGTACTTCAGGAGTTACCCTGCGATTCATGGACGACAACGGAAGAATGAAACCCCTTAATGTACGTCTTACATGGCTTCAGAACGCATTGATTGCCGCTAAGAACATCAGAAAGGGCGACAGGATTTCAGCAGGTGATGTTTTCACACGCCAAATCAAAATCACTAAGCCAGGTATTTACGCCTCATCCCCTAACGAAACAGCAGGCTTCACTTCAAACAGAAATATTAAACAGGGTGAACCCATACTCCTGTCATATCTCACGAGTTCAAGCACTCTCAAAAAAGGTAGAAGAGTCAAAATCGTTGCCAGTTACGGAGGCGCAAACGCAAGCACTGACGGTATATTATTGGAAGAGGGCAGACAGGGCGATTGGGTTCAAGTCAGAAGAGCTGATGACAGACGTGTTACACTAAGGGCAAGAATAATTGACGACAATACTGTCGAGGTAAGAGTAGATTAATTTCAATGGGAGGCGGATTTTTATGTCATACAGGAAATTTTTGGGAATAATTCTTTTGCTGACGGTCATTATGATTCCTGCTTCATCGTTCGCAGGTTCTTTATGGGACGACAGAGCTAACTGGTTCGCTGACGCAAGACCAAGCAGAGTAGGCGACATCATTAACGTACTGGTCAACGAACGAACTGACGCAAGCGATGAGTCTGATATGTCATTAACAAAAAATTCAAGCCTGAATGTTTCAGACGGTACAGGTCTTCTCAGCTTCATTCGCGGAATGACACTAGGCTCACAGAACAATTCAACCGGTAACGGCAGCATTGAACGCACTCACAGCGCAACTGCTACCCTCGCATGTGTAGTTACTGAAGTCCTCCCTAACGGCAACTTAGTGATTGAGGGAACAAGGGACGTAAGAACAAGCGATGAAGTTTTGCAGTTAATGCTTGTCGGAGTGATAAGACCTCAGGACGTGAACAGCGATAACCAGATTAACAGCCGTTTAATTGCTAACGCAGAGATAGCCGTTAAAGGTCGCGGAGTAATCTCACGCACTCAGAAACCCGGAATAATAACGCAGATTTTGCAGTCAGTGTTTTAACAGGAGATTAGGCCATGAAAAAGTTATTATTTGTTACGGGTCTTATAGCCCTCATGTGTGAGGCTGCATTCGGTGCTGTGAACCTTCAGGATATGGATTTCCGCCGAGTTAATCCCACAGTAAGAATCAAAGACATAACTGAAGTCGAAGGCGCAAGAGGAAATCAGCTCACAGGTATAGGACTTGTTACAGGGTTAAACGGAACAGGCGACAACTCGCAAATGGCCGTCCAAATGATGAGGAACGTCATGAGGAATTTCGGAGTTACTCTCGACGCAAGATCTGTACGTACACGTAACCTCGCTGTCGTTTCAGTAACTGCTACACTGCCTCCCTATGTCCGCCCGGGTCAGACCATTGACGTAAACGTCAACACTATGGGCAATGCTTCTAACCTTCAGGGAGGCGTTCTGATTCAGTCGCCTTTGAGGGCTGCTGACGGTCAGGTCTACGCTGTAGCTCAAGGCCCCGTAGTTGTCGGCGGAATGTCCGCTCAAGGTGCTAACGCCTCACGTACTCAGAACGTCCCTACTGCAGGGCGCGTACCGGGAGGAGCTATTGTTGAGCGCGAAGTCCCTGCCGAGTACTCTATGGGGGGTCAGGTTGCATTATTGTTACGCCAGCCCGATTTCAACACTGCACAGAGAATCGCCGACGCAATTAACAGAGTTTACGGTGTAGTTGCTTATCCTGTTGACGCAGGAAGAGTTGAGATTAATCTGCCCGGGCAATACGTTCAGGCTCCCACAGCATTCCTAGCTAACATGGGAGGACTTGAGATTGAACCCGATACTACTGCAAAAGTCGCTGTCAATGAACGCAACGGTACTGTAGTTATGGGAGGCAATGTCCGCATAAGCTCGGTAGGAGTCGCTCACGGCAATTTAGTCGTTAATGTCGGCGAAACAGCTACGGTAGTTCAGCCCGAACCGTTCAGCAGAGGGGCAACAGTAGTTACGGGAAGAACGGACATTACAGCTGATGAAGAGGGCGGAAGTATGATTGCTATGCCTGCGACTACAACAGTAAGGGATATGGTCAGAGTACTTAACTCGCTGGGGGCCAGGCCGAGAGATATTATCGAGATACTTCAGGCAATCGACAAAGCCGGCGCGCTTCACGGCGAGCTGATAGTAATGTGAGCGGAGTTAATCGTTATGCTGTCAGTCTGTTATGACTATCAGATAATGCTCGCTCAAAAATTCGGCGGAATTTCACGCTATATCTATGAGATTTCAACGAGGCTTCCTGAATTTGGCGTTGATGTTTCGTTGAGGTGCCTTCACAATCATAATTATTATTTTGCCGAAAGGTTAGGGCTTAACGA
>JAFTBA010000109.1 GCA_017458545.1 Synergistaceae bacterium
ACTATGGTAGCTATCGGACGCGGCGCAGCCGATCAGGTCGAAAGTGCCCTCGCAGGTTTCGGCTCTAACCTCTTAATCGTCATGCCTGCTCCGCCAAACTCAACAGGCGCAAGAGGCGCAGCAGGTTCAGGAGAAAGTCTTACGCTCGCGGACTCGTATGCTCTTGCTTCAGATACATTCTCAATCGAAAGAACTGCACCCGAAGTTAATTCCTCAGCTCAGATAATTTACGGTAATTCAAACTGGAACACCAGCGTTACAGGAAGTACTCCCGATATTCTTCAGGTCAGAAATTGGACTATGGCTAACGGCTCAATGTTCACAGAACAGGACGTCAGATCAGGCGCAAAAGTCTGCATAATAGGTCAGACAGTAGCAAAAGAATTATTCGGTTATTCAGACCCTGTTGACACAACTATACGAATACGAAGCATACCTTTCAGAGTTGTAGGTATCACTTCAAAGAAAGGCGCTAACTCATGGGGACAGGATCAGGACGATTTCGTTCTCGTTCCGGTAACAACAGCTCAGAGAAGATTATCGCGTTCGGGCTCAAGAGCTGACACAGTCAGACGCATTAACGTTCAGGCTAAAGACAAAAATTCGATTCAGTCAGCAGAAAATGAAATAAGAGTTTTACTCCGTCAAAGACACAGACTCACTGAAGGTGTTGAAGACGATTTCAACATACGGAACTTAACAGAGATTCAGGAGAACATGGCAAGTACCGCTAACGTAATGAGCATGTTACTCGGAGCAGTAGCGTCAATATCATTGCTTGTCGGCGGTATAGGTATCATGAACATAATGCTCGTTTCGGTCAGCGAACGCACCCGCGAAATAGGCATACGTATGGCCGTAGGCGCAAGACCGTCAAACGTAAGAGTCCAATTTCTGACTGAGGCGGTCGTTCTGTCACTGCTTGGCGGTGCTGTCGGAATTTCAATAGGTGTCGGCGTATCGAAAGCAGTAACAGCTTTCTTAGGCTGGGCAACGGTTATTTCCGGACAGTCAATCATAATTGCTGCAGGGTTCTCAGCTTTCATAGGAATACTGTTCGGTTTCTGGCCGGCGTGGAAAGCCTCTAACCTTGACCCTATTGACGCTTTAAGAACTGAATAAATCCCTCTGCCTATACGACAGGGGGATTTTTCCTAAGTTTAACCGTGATTCCTGAACCTCGTCAGTTCCCTTTCAAACGTCAGGTGAAATACTCCGGTACTCCCGTTCCTGTTCTTAGCTACACGAATATCTGCCTGACTGTTTAACTGGTCATTGTTCTCATTATCGCTGTAATAATCCTGACGGAACATCAGCAGTACTACATCAGCGTCCTGTTCAATCGCTCCCGAGTCTCGCAAATCGGAAAGCTGGGGTTTTTTCTCAGTCCTCTGTTCCGCAGCCCTCGATAACTGCGACAAAGCTATTACAGGACAGTTAAGCTCCCTCGCTGAAGCCTTCAGCATTCTCGAAATATCTGAAACTTCCTGCTGCCTGCCGTCCGTAGGCCGTCTGTCACCTGAACTCATTAACTGCAAATAGTCAACAATCACAAGCGCAAGATCCGGATAACGGGTCTTGAAACGTCTGCACCTCGTCCTGAAATCTACTGCTGTCAAATTAGAATCGTCATTAATGAAAATGTTGCGTTTCGCTAAAATATCCGAAGCCCTTTGCACCTTTTTGAAATCATTAGTGTGAAATGTTCCGCTGTTTAACAATGACAGATTAACTTCAGACTCAGCCGACAGCATTCTCAATACTAACTGTTCTGCAGGCATTTCCAGACTGAATATCAATACGGGCAGATTTGCCCCCTTAATCCCTCCTCCTCCGAACTGCGCTATGTTTACTGCAAACGCTGTCTTACCCATTGAAGGACGAGCCGCTATTATCGTGAGACTGCCGGGCTGAAGCCCTCCCGTTATAGCGTCAAGGTCTGAAAACCCCGTCGAATATCCTGCAACATCAGCGTCATGACTGTTGAACCTGTCCTCAACGTTTACGAATACAGGCCCTATTATGTCGCGGACATGACGGAAATCAGATGAGTTTTTGTTCTGGGCTGCGTCAAAGATTAATTTTTCGGCACGCTCAATAATCTCTTTAGTGCTTACCGATGTGTCCGCTGCCATTGTACATATCTCATCGCCCACTAAAAGAAGCCTCCGCCTCACGGCATTTTCACGGACAATTTCGGCATGATAGCCTACGTTTGAAGTTGTTGTTACGTTAGCAACAAGCTGCGCAAGATATGACTGACCGCCTAACTGTTCGAGCCAGCCCTTAGCAGTAAGTTCAATAGACACAGTAACAAAATCAGCAGGTTTATCCGAAAGATACATTGACGATAAGACCTCGAAGACTTTTCTGTTGTTGACATCGTAAAAGTCATCGGGTCTGAGCAGTTCAATCGCTGTGCCTAATGCTTCCTTTGAGAGTATGCAGGCCCCTAAAACAGCGCGTTCGGCCTCAATGCTGTTAGGGGGCTGTCGGTATTGGGAGTTCATGAGACTTTAACGGTAAGAGTCATATCGGCCTGAATGCCCGGGTAAAGTTTTATTGAAACGGGGAAATTACCGGGCTGTTTAACGGTATCATCGAGTTTGATGTTGCGTTTATCGAAATTTTTGAGGCCGTGCTGTGTTTCAAGTGCCTCAGCAATTTGAGAGGCTGTAATGCTTCCGAAGAGCTTACCGTTTTCGCCTGCTTTGCCCTCAACAACTACTGCTTTACCCTGAAGTGACTTCTGAAGTCCGAGAGCTTCAGCACGGTTTTTATCGTCTTTGGCTTTGAGACGGGCCTGTTCGTTTTTCCATTCTGAGAGTTTACCGGGAGTAGCTTC
>JAFTBA010000110.1 GCA_017458545.1 Synergistaceae bacterium
GCCATAACAGCAGCTTCTGCGGAACGCACGAGTTCCATTGCAAGGTTCTTATCCTGAGCAAATAATGCCATGATGATTTTATTTCCTTCCTGAAAAATTTTAATCAGACTCAAATCAGTAACGTTAAAATTATATAACACAAACCACTTTATTTTTTTCTGTATGTGAATAATATCACACATGAAGGACATTGAATTGCAATATGCTTAATGGGTGCAAAAAAAAATTGGGCGGAAAAACTCACGCGGTCTCCGTCCAATTTATATCCCTATTTTATTTAGTCTAAACCGTACTGTTTCAGCAACTGCCTGTAACGCTGTTCAACCTCACTTAGCTGGGGTTCCTGACGTTTCGGAGCTGCTGAAGGTCTTGGAGCCTGAGCATTCGTTGCCGGAGCATTAACCTGCTGATGAGCTCGCGGAGTTGCTTCCTCATTCGTCTGCTGTGAAGAGTTCCTTCTGCCTGATGACGACTCATCAGGCCTGTCGTAAGTACGCGCTAAATAAGTGTCGTCCTGTTCAACAAGAAACAATCTAGGCCCTCTGGGGTCATTATCCGCAGCCCTGTAACTCCCTCCGTGAACAGGGCATGAAGCAGTAGGCGACCTTCCTTTCGGGAAAAACAACGGCACTGCCTGACACCCTCCACGCGCTAAGTAACCCGTAGTTCTGCATATCGAAACTTTATCGACCTCAACCCATTCGGGCGGAGGATCAAAGTTCGCAGGAGTCTCCTGTTCCTCAACAGCATACTGCATAAACTTCTTCCACACAGGCGCAGCTATAGTTCCTCCGAATGCACGTTTGCCCATCGATTTATGGTCATCGCGCCCTACGTAAACAGCTGTCGTTAAACCCGGTACTCCTCCGCAAAACCATGCGTCAATAAAATCATTTGACGTTCCTGTTTTACCGAAGGTGTTTACTTTCGGAATCGCTGCAGGTTTACCAGTTCCCGACCTCACTGCGTCCTGTAACATCGAACGTATCGCGTATGCAGTCTCAGGTCTCATCGCCTGACTGAATGTCGTCTCACGGTGTTCAATTACGTTCCCGTCCCTGTCCTTAATCTCTCGAATCATTAACGGTACGACTCTTTTGCCGCCGTTGTTGAAACAGTTAAACGCCACTGCCATTTCAAGAGGCGTAAGACTCGCTGAACCCAGCGCAATCGACAAGTCATTAGGCAAATATTTAGTTTCGATTCCCATTTCACGCGCCATTTTAACGATAGCTTCAGTACCTATGTATGCCGCTACCCTAACGGCAACAGTGTTATATGAACCTACTAATGCCCTCTGTAATGTTACTTCACCCGAATAGCCCCCTCCTGAATTATGCGGTGACCATCCTTTACCCTTGCTGCCCTTCTGTTTGAACGTTATAGGCGCGTCAAGAAAATGATCGCTAGGCATAACGTCCTCCTCAATCGCAGCTGCGTATACTATAGGCTTGAAACTCGAACCGGGCTGACGTATTGCCTGAGTCGCACGGTTAAATTTGCTGTCCTTGAAATCCTTGCCTCCTACAAGCGCAAGCACTTCACCGGTCTCAGCCTCAAGGCATACTAATGCACCCATTACATTTTTGTTGAGACCCTGAACAGCTTCCCGTGCTTTGTCCTGAAGGTTTATGTCCAGAGTCGTGTAAATCTGTAACCCTCCGCTGTAAACTTCATCTTTGCCGTACTTGGGTAACAGGTCATTAAACAGTAAATGCGATACAAAATAGGGTGCGCGGTTGAACTCCTCGATTCTGTTTACCCTGCTCCTGAACTCTAATTCCTCGTTGTAAGCGTCCTGTCTCTCCTGCGGTGTAATCCATCCGAGCGTCTCCATTCGACCGAGAACGTAATTCTGTCTTGCCTTAGCATTGCTGATACTCGTCTGAGGGTTGTAACGTCCGGGGTTAGCTATTAATCCTGCAAGTATTGCCGACTGTGCAAGGTCTAAATTTCTTGCTGACTTGTCGAAATATGTACGCGCTGCTGTCTCTACACCCCAAGCTCCATGCCCGAAGTTGATTGTGTTCAGATATAACTCAAGTATTTTGTCCTTCGGGAATAATTTTTCGAGCCTCATTGCTATTATGATTTCTTTTGCTTTACGGGTAATGCTCTTCTCGTGCGTCAGGAATAAATTTCTCGCTAACTGCTGTGTTATTGTACTCGCTCCCTGAACCTTTCCGCCCTCTACAACGTCCGTCCATAACGCCCTCATTATCGACCCTATGCGTATACCTCCGTGCTGATAGAACGCAGAGTCCTCAGCAGCAAGAACAGCCCTCACCAAATTAGGCGATACCTCCTGAATATCAAGGGGAGTCCTGTTCTCTATGAACAGTCGCGCAATAACTTCACCGTTACGGTCATAGAGTATTGAGGGTAAACTGTTCTTAGGGTTAGCAAGGTCAACCATACTGGGCAGGTCTTCTGAGAGTTTAACGACATACCATGCAACTCCTGCGCTTAATGCACCTGTTGCGAGGAGAACAACAAGAAGAAGAGTCATCAGTATAATCTTCATAACAGAGACTCTCTTGCGTTTACGTGGTTTCTGAGGCGGCTGGGATTTTGCAGGAGGGCGCGGAGGCTGATCGTTATGTCCGTTTGAACCTGAAGGACGCTGCCGCTGTTTGTAGATGAAATCGTCAATATTTATGCGGTAATTTGTATTATTGTTATTCCCGTTCGGACGGTATCGGCTGTATCTTTCATTCATAAAAAATAATTACCCCTTTCCTTTTGATTCAGCCAGAATAATATCACAGTTGACGCTCAAATATCCGTATTATTCCGCCCTTCCTGTCGTAACCCGTATCGTAAATATTTCTGAGACTGAACCATTTATATTCACCGTATGTTACAGTCAAAATGTTAATGCCATCTTCATTTTCATCATAGCCTGCAAGATTAAACCAATGCCACTGGAAATCGTCAAGTTTAATGTCCCTGTGATTCAACAACAGAAAAGGTATAGGCAAATCCCTGTCTATCTGATCCGTAACAGCTTCGGCAAAATTTTCATAAGGTACATTACCCGACATACCTTCTAGAATTAAAGTGTCATCATTTTGCGCAGACCTGAGATAATCATAGAGGCCGCATATGTATGTCTCAAGAAAATCTATACCGTGATAACGCGGTGATAAATACGGTTTCATTATTGAACTGAAACTCATGAAATCCTCACGCGATAAATTTTCCGGATTAAAGGGGTAGAGTTTTCTGTAACGTTCATTGTGTGAGAGCCGTGCGAGAAATATGCACAGGTCGCAGGCAGTAACAGCAGCACAGCCTCCCATATTCATGTCCCATTCGGATAACCAGTCCTGATTACCTCCGGGAGTATTATCGATAGTAAAGTAATCAAGAATTTTTTTGCGTGTCAATTTACTGAATCATCTCCGTAAATTTTTTTCCGTAAGCCGTAACGCTTAACTTCTGCGTGATATTATAATATCTGAAAAAAATCAAAGCCTTTCACGTTAAAGGGGATAAGAAAAATTATGAATGCATTTGAAACATTAAGAGAGCGCGGTTATTTCGAGTGGTGCACGAACGAAGAACGACTCTCTCAGGTAATGAACGAGGAAATGATTACTGCTTACGTAGGTTTTGACCCTACAGCTGACAGTCTTCATGTGGGTCATTTGATTCCGTTAATGGCATTGGGATGGTTACAGAGAGCAGGTCACAGACCCATAGCACTCGCAGGAGGAGGAACAGGTTTAATAGGCGATCCTTCAGGAAAAAGCAAAGAACGTAATCTCATAACACTTGAGGCTGTTCAGCATAACATTGAAGGAGTCAAAAAACAGTTAGTGAAGTTCCTCAATTTTGACTGCGGTGAAAACTCTGCACTGCTCCTCAACAATTATGACTGGTTAAGCAAATTTTCATTCCTCGATGTCCTTCACGATGTCGGCAAATACTTCTCCGTCAACAACCTCATAGCACGTGAATATATACGTTCACGCCTCGAAGACCCTTCAAAAGGAATCTCTTACACTGAGTTTTCATACGTATTGCTTCAGGCAATGGATTTCAGGTACCTCAATGAACATTACAACTGCCGTTTGCAAATGGGAGGCAATGACCAGCAGGGTAATTTGCTCGCAGGTTCAGACTACATACGCAGAACAACAGGTGCTGAAGTGTTCGGACTGACTCAGCCGTTACTGCTGACTTCATCAGGCACTAAGTTCGGAAAAACTGAGGCAGGTGCTGTATGGTTAGACCCCAAAAAAACAAGCCCCTATAAATTCTATCAGTTCTGGTTCAACACTGACGACCGCGATGTAGGTAAACTGTTGAAGCTCTATACTTTCCTTCCGATTGATGAAATTGAGTCGATAATGGCCGGGCATAATCACTCACCCGAAAAAAGAATCGCTCAGAAAAAATTAGCTTACGAAGTTACAGCTACAGTTCACGGTACTGAGACTGCCGACAGTGTTGTTACAGCCAGCGAGATTCTCTTCAACCCTAAGATTGATTTCACGAACGTAAGCGATGAAACCTGCAGCATGTTGAAACAGGAAGTCCCTTACTCTGAAATTAATGGCGTTTCATTGCCGGCAGGAGTCGTAAACATACTCACGGTTTCAGGAGTTTGCGAGTCTAACGGTGAGGCAAAGCGTGCCATACGTCAGGGCGGTGTGTCGGTTAACGGCGTTAAAATTTCCGATGAAAAAGCTGAAATTGATTCGTCAATGCTCGTCTGCGGTAAATACCTCTTCATCAGAATAGGACGCAAAAAATTCAGCATGGCAGAACTGTCCTAATCACTTAAAACAATGCACACTTGTACATGGTATATATCTTCATCGGTCAGTGACGTACTTGCTCAGGTCATTAAGGACATGGCTAACGCTTTACGGAGTCATTCGCGTAACGTTGACCTCGATGTTATAAGCGCGAAGGATTACGGGTTCAAGTCCTTAACCGAAAGGGTCAGAAATATTTTCAGGAAGCGCGAAATCTGGCATTTGTTCGGACGCGCTCCGGTATGGTGGCGTATTGTGAGATTACATTCACGGACTGTTCACACTCTACTGGAGAAAAGCAGCTGGGCAGGATGGCCTACAAGGTTTTTCACTGAGGGTGCTAAGACAGGAGAATCGGTAATCTTTCCTGTTTTCGACCCTTTAAGCTCATACACTGAGGACGGTACTAAAGCCGTGTTCACACGCGAAGGCCGTAAAATTCCCGAAGGTGATTACGATGTTGTCGACATCACAGAGAAGTTACTGCGTCCCGAAGCGTTAAGCGGAATATACATCGCTAACGGTACCGGCCCACGTGAAGCAATGAGGGCAGGAATATTAACGATGAGAGGAGTCGCAATAGCGTCTGAGAAATCGGGTTATCTCGATGAAATTTTAGGACCTGCAGGTTACTTTATGATTCGTGATGATGACGACCTCCCCAGAATAATACGTCAGGGACTTGCTGACAGAGGCAGACACATGGCCATATCAGCGCGTCATTTTCTGAAGTCGCGCAGGTCTCATGAACGCTGTACCGACTCGCTGATAAGTTTATACAGGAAAGTAATTTCACAATGAGCAAAGCAGCAGTAAAAGCAATAAAATTTTTTGAACGTTTTGCCGATACAGGTTTGCGCGGAAAAATATCGGCAAAATTTTTCTCAGGTCTGTTGAAACTCATTCACCCCCGTTCAAAAGTAATTGATGATAATCTCAAACTCGCTTACCCCGAAAGCTCTGAGCAATGGCGCAGTGAAATCCGTTCAAAAGTTTATGAGAATCTCGCGTGGACTTTAACGGAAGCACTTGCCCTTCAGCGCGATAACACACAGGCTTTGAAATGGGTGAAGAGCGTTAAGAACTTTGAATTTACTCAGGGGCTTATGGATAACAACAAAGGAGCTGTATTTGTAACTGCTCATTTCGGGAACTGGGAGCTTTACGGTAACTGGATGGCTCAACAGGAAATGATGAACGGCAGAAAACTTTACGTTGTTTATCAGGAAATGCACGACAGTGATATATCTGCTTACGTTCAGCAGACCAGGACTCGCGGCGGAATGGTTATGCTGAACAAGGACGTTTCAGTAATGAAGATGATTCACCTTCTGAGGTCCGGAGCACACATAGCAGTATTGAATGATGTTGCAGGAACAGGGAAAATGAATGTACCTTTTATGGGACATGACGCAACGAATATGCCCGGTCCTGCGATAATGGCTATGCTTGCAGGGGTTCCGATAATAACTGCGTGTTTGTACAGGACAGCACCGTTTGAACATGAAGCTGAGTTTTCCGACCCTATAATCGAAAAAAAACCGACTGAAACACTGAGTCATGACGAACGCATGAGAATTATCATCGGTGAGTATAACAATTTACTTGAGCGTTTCATTCGGAGGAAGCCCGAATTATGGTTCTGGCTGCACAAGAGATGGAGGCCGTAAACAAAAATGTTACTGACTAAGGATTTTACGTTTGACGCTGCACATAACCTTGTGAATTATCACGGTAAGTGCGAGAGGCTTCACGGACATACATACAGGTTAAGGGTAGTTATTGAGGGTGAACCTGATGCTGAAGGAATGATTATTGATTTCGTTGAGCTTAAAACTGTCGTGAAAGAACGTATACTCTCAAGGCTGGATCATTATTACCTCAACGATATTATCCCCCAGCCCAGTGCCGAAAATATTGCGCTGTGGATTTGGGGTGAACTTGAGGGGAGTGTTAAGCGCGATAACTGTGAACTGTATGAGATTCATGTTTGGGAGACTGCCGACAGCAGGGTTATTTTGCGGAGGAGCGATATAAACCGATGAAAGATGTACAGAAGGAATATGACCCCCGTAACATCAAAATTGACCGCGTAGGTATAAGGAACGTTAATTATCCCATTAATGCCTTGGATCATAACGGCGGAACTCAAAGCACTATTGCACGAATCTCAATGAGCGTCATGTTACCGCGCGAATACAGAGGCACTCACATGAGCCGTTTCATTGAGACTCTCGAAGAGTACAGGGGCAGGGTCTCACCTCATAACCTCGAAGGTTTCACGCGAAGGCTCTGCGAAAAATTAAACGCTTCCGAGAGCTCAGTGAGATTCAGATTCCCGTATTACTTCAGGAAAAAAGCACCTGTTTCGGGAATTGAGAGCTTCAGCAAATGTGATGTGGATCTTCAGGCTCATTATTACGAGGGGCAGAAGTTCGATATGATTATAGGCGTTGCGCTTAACATTCAGACCTTATGCCCGTGTTCAAAGGAAATTTCAAAGTACGGCGCACATAATCAGCGTGCTTTAGTTTCTCTCTATGTCAGGTGCAAATCATTGGTATGGTTTGAAGAGCTTGTTACTATGATTGAGAACTCTGCATCTTCACCGCTGTATACTCTGCTTAAACGCGAGGACGAGAAATTTATCACTGAGCATTCCTATGAGAATCCGAGATTTGTTGAGGACGTTATAAGGGAACTTGCAGTTACGCTCGACAATGAGGAGCGAATCACATGGTATAAAGCAGGCGTTGAGAGTCAGGAGAGCATTCACGACCATAACGCTTTTGCAGAGATTGAGCGCACAAAATGAGCAGACGGAAAAGAAAAGGACTCCCACAGCGTTTACTCTATTACTCGATAATCCTGTTCATCGTAATGATGGGTTACAGGGTTTATGCGTCATGGTACGAGAACTATAAGCATTCTCATCCGCAGGTCATTGACGCCGTAACAACAAATTACAGCGAGGAACAGCCGTTAAACGGGATATTATTGTGGGATGAACATTTGATTTACGCGACACAGGACGGTTTTCTCACTTACCCTTCACCGCGTCCGCGAATGGTCTCGAAAGGCGAAATCTTAGCGGCTATTGACGGTTCAGCGATATATGCTCCTTACCCTGCGTATTTCTATCCTGCTTTGGACGGTCAGGAAGGGAACTGGGTATACCCTAAATTATGGCCTGACTTTGCGCCCTATCCTGAATTTAATGACGCTGCCCTCATCGAAAACGGTACATACCTTCAGCGCGGTGAACCTATCGGTAAATTAGTGCCTCAGCCGCAGACATTAAGGTGCATAGCTTATTTGGACTCATCGCCCTCACTTGAACGCACGCTCAGAAACAAAACTAACCCCTCAATAAAAATCCGCACTGAATACGAGGGCAAAGAACGCAAAGCTGAAGTTGTTGCCGTAAAATCATCAGGGCCGAAATTAAAAGTCTATTTGAGACTCCCTTTCTTTCCTCCGTCATTGCTGCGTTCAAGGAGATTTACTGCTAGCGTTGTAACTGACGTTCAAAAGGGCATATTAGTGGCAGACACTGCGGTAATAACCAAAGAGGGTAAAAACAGAGTGTTTATACTTCAAGGGAACAGCCCTATACCTCAGGAGGTTGAGGGATTTCCTGCTGATGAAAAAAACTTTTTCATTGAAAAGGGCGTAAGACACGGCGATAAATTAATACTTGATGCCGAGACAATAAAGGATGCAAACGAAAGGATTTGGTGAATAAAAATTGAGTGTTAAGTTAAATCCTGAGGCTGAAAAAATTTACGGCCGTATTGAGAAGGCTAAGGCTGATGCAGGACGTAACGACAAAATATTTTTTGCTGCCGTCAGCAAAACAAGAACGGTTGACGAAATGAAAGAGGCTGAGAAAATTTCATGGGTAGATTTTTTCGGTGAGAACAGAGTCCAGGAAGCTGAGTCAAAACGCAAATTCTACGGCAGTTCAAGACTCATGTGGCGTTTAATCGGACACCTTCAGGCCAACAAAGCACGCAAAGCAATCGAAATATTTGACACGATAGACAGCCTTGACAGCATTGATTTAGCAGTGAGACTCAATCGGATTGCTGCCGAACTCGGTAAGGTTGTTCCTGTACTTATTGAGGTCAACACTTCGGGCGAGGCTAGCAAGTCAGGAGTCGAACCCTCAAAATTTCATGAGCTTCTCGACACCGTAACAGAACAGAAAAATCTCAGGCTTGACGGACTGATGACAGTAGGCCCTCTGACTGATGACGAACGCTTAGTTAGGGCATCATTCGCTGAACTGAGACGGCTCATTGAGGACTCGCGCAGCAGAACAGGACTGCCTATGCCTGTGCTTTCTATGGGAATGAGCGGTGATTTTGAGGCTGCAATAGCTGAAGGAAGTACGCTCGTCAGAATAGGAACGCTTCTGTTCGGGCCGAGAGATTACCGGTAACACATAAATTATAATTTTCGTGGTATATTTATCGTAATTTAATCTGGATAGATTTACGGGAGGTTGTTTGAACTTGAACTTAATGAAATTTTTTGGGTTTGAGAATGACGAAGACGATTACGACGAAAACGACGACTACAAAGAAGAATCACGGGAATCACGCAGAGGAAGTAAATCTTCACGCAAGGACAACGCACGAAACTCATCAGGCACTCCGACTCCGGGCGGAAAATTAATCCTGTTTAACGGCGTTGCCTCAGACAATGACAAACGCAGACTCCGCGAAGCATTCAATAACGGCGCAATGATTCTCATAGACCTTCACGAACTCAATCAGCGCGAATTTGACGAGGACGGCAAAGACTTCATCACTTTCATGGGAGGAGTAGCGTTCGCAAGAAACGGCGAACTCAGATTCATTGAGCCTGCACAGTATCTTGTTACCCCTAAGGCGGAAATGTTCGAGATATGGCCTGAAGGAGAATCTCAGGAATGAGCGAGTTACTCACAGCTAAAGACGTTGAAGTAAAAGTTTTCAGGAAAGTACGTTTCGGAGGCTATTCAGTCCCTGAGGTTGAGGACTTTCTGAATCAGGTAGCCGATGACCTTGAGGCTTATGTTACACAGATTGATGAGAAGGACGCCAGGATTCAGGAGCTTGAGGCTTTCGTTAAAAAACAGGAATCCATGACTGACGCGATTAAAGACGCTCTCATTCAGGCGCGCAAAGCTGCCAAAGATATGGAGGAACAGGCTAAATCCCAGACCGATAAAATCATCGCTGACGCTCAGGAACAGGCCAAAAAACATATCACTGATGCCGAAAGCGTAGTTCAGTCGAGGATTGACGATGCCGAAATGAAAGCCAGCGAAATCATAGCTAGGGCAAGAATATCAGCCGATGAAATTTCACAGGCAGCTCAGGAAAGAAAAACTAAGGCTGAAATTTCACTCTCAGGAATCGAAAGCGAAGTTGAAACCAAAAGACGCGAAGCTGAAATCAGAGCCGAAGAAATTTTATCGTCAGCACGTTCTGAGGCTAAGAAGCTGCTTGATGACGCAGGACGCGAAGCAGAAGAGTACAGCGGTCAGATGAGATACCTTAACGTTCAGAAACAGAAATTTCTTAACGATGCTTATTCACTGCTTATTGAGTTCGGAAAAGTTATCGACCGCGCTCAGGAGGATATGGAGAACGAAGTGCGTGAAGTCAGGAAAATTCATGAAGAACCCCGTTCCTATAACTCACAGGACTCACAGGAATTTTCAGCTGCTTCTGACCCCGAACCCGTGCAGATAACTGATACTGATACTGAATCCGAAACTGAAACCGAAGCACCTCAGCCCGACAATGACACTGCAGAAGAGTCCGAGCTTCAGTCTTAATTCACCTGTAACAGTACTCGCAGGGGTAGGGCCTAAAAAAGCTCAGGCATTAGGGAGAATAGGGGTCTTCACGCTTGAGGACATCTTCTATCTCATGCCCAGACGCTACGAGGACAGGCGTACCCCTAAACCCCTCTCCCTCCTTCAGCCGGGAAACGTTGAATGTGCTGTTGCTTACGTCTCCGAAATAAAAGAACGCAACGGACGCACTGAAGCAATAATCGCTGATAATTCGGGAACAGCAAGAGTCGTTTGGTTCACTGACAAGATAGCCGCTTTCGTCCGTAAAGGTATGAGACTCGCGCTTTACGGCCCGGTAAGCGATTATGATTATTACATTGAGCCCCAGTTCTCTCACCCTGAGTTTGAAATACTCTACAGGCAGTCCCAACAGCCTAAGTTAATCGGAAAAATTTTCCCCGTTTATCCCGGTACTGCAGACCTCACTCAGAGAACTATCAAAAAATTCGTCGACACTGCTATCGAAAAATACGCCGATAATTGTCTCACCGAGTTCATTCCAAAAAAAATTATGAAACGATACACACTGATACCGCTCAAAGATGCAGTGCTTCAGATTCACAGTCCCGATAACGAAGAGACATTCATTGCCGCAAGAAACAGACTTGCATTCGATGAGTTCTTTCTGTTACAGGCAGGAGTCAAAATGAGAAGAAGGGCGTTCTCAGGAAAATACAAGGCTCATCCCATAAAAGCAGGCGAGACATTCGACAGGCTTATTGAGAATTTACCGTTTAAGATGACTGACGCACAGAAGGCTGCAATCCATGAAATACTCTGTGACATGGAGAGCTTATACCCCATGAACAGACTCCTTCAGGGCGATGTCGGTTCAGGCAAAACACTCGTTGCTGTCTCGGCAATGGCTGCGGCATTCGACTCCGGTGTTCAGTCAGCATTCATGGCACCTACTGAAATTCTTGCTCAACAGCATTATTTGAGCCTCTCGAAACTCCTTGAACCTCTCGGAATAAATATCACTCTCCTAACGGGAAGCCTGAAACCTTCAGAACGCAAAAAGATTCTTAACGGTCTTGCTGACGGAAGCATAAACATTGCCGTAGGGACTCACGCGCTTTTCTCTGAAGGAGTCAGCTTTAAGGAGCTGGCACTTGCGATTGTTGACGAACAGCACAGGTTCGGAGTGTTACAGCGCAGCGGTTTAACATCAAAAGCTGAAGCACCTCACGTTCTGGCAATGACTGCAACACCTATACCGCGCACTATGGTAATGTCTGTTTACGGCGATTTGGAGGTCTCTGTACTCAACGAAATGCCCAAAGGACGCAAGAAGATTAAGACTGTGGCAATGAAAGCAAAAAATTTCAACGATATTTGCAGGAAGATACGCGAGGAAGTCAGCAAAGGACATCAGGTTTATTGGGTATGCCCCGTTATTGACGAGAGCGAAAGAGGACTCGTAAGCGTAACATCAGCTTATGACGTTCTGACAGCGGCCATGCCCGAATTAAGGACTGCAATAATTCACGGACAGTTACCGATTGATGAGAAAGCAAATATAATGCAGGACTTCAGCGCAGGAAATATTGACGTATTAGTCTCAACGGTAGTAATCGAAGTAGGTGTTGACGTTCCGAATGCTACGATGATAGTGATTCAGGACGCAGGTCAGTTCGGACTTGCACAGCTCCATCAGTTAAGGGGGCGTGTAGGGCGCGGTAAAGCTCAGAGTTACTGCGTGCTTCTTGCAAACGATGGGATAACGGAGGCAGGTGCCGAAAGGATTTCAACAATGGTTAATATATCGGACGGTTTTGAGCTTGCTGAACACGATTTGATTCAGAGAGGGCCGGGAGAAATTTGCGGAACACATCAGCACGGAGTAACAGATTTCAGGGTAGCCGACCTCGTGAGGGACGTTAAGATTCTGGAGGCTGCACGCAAAGAGGCTCAAACACTTCTCAATGATGATCCCGATTTGAGCGGAGAACCTGAGCTTAAAGGAGAAATACTGAGACGGCTCGGTGAAGTCTTGGAACTGGCAGCGACATCATGAGCGGTTACGATGAAGCGAGAGAAAAATTCTTCAGCTTTCTTCTGCGTAAGACATGCACTCGTAAACAGGCTGAGGAATATTTGAACAGGCAGAAACTTCCCGAAGGTTATTACGATGCTATGATGAATGAGGCTGAGGAAACCGGGCTTATTGATGATTTAACGTATGCAAAACTTTTTGCGGAGGGTCATTTGTCTTGGGGGAACGCTAAAATTTCGTACGAACTCGGAATGAGAGGGGTATCACGGAATGATATTGAGACTGCGCTTGATGAGGCTGAGGACGAGGAGAAGAGAGCCGCTGAACTTGCTGAGGCTTGGAGGAAATCGGGAATTGAGGAGAGGAAGATAACCGCCAGATTAATTTCGAGGGGTTTCGCTAACAGGGCAGTACGTTCAGTAACAGAATAAACATAACCTTCAGTTCCGATATGTCAACTTGGATTACGAAGCACAGGTTTACAATCGTTAAGGCAGCGTTTACTACAAATTCTGCCTGTCACAGATTAATCCCGTCAGAAAATTTTACCCGTAAAAAAAATAATGAGCCGACTGATTCCCTGAAATAACAAAAACTCAATCGGCATTATATTTTCAGTCAGATAATTCCCCGAATGCACGCTTTAAGGCTTCAAGACCTTCACGTGCCTGAGTGAGGCTGACGATACATATTGCGCTTTCGGTTGTCGAAGTGATAATCTCAATGTTGACTTTTACGGAAGCTAAGACGCTGAAAATTTCAGCGAGTGTATGAGCCGATTCGGAAGGCGATTTCAAAGCCACTGTTATGGCCGCAATCTCTGAAGCAAATGATACTCCCTGAGCTCCGACACGTTCGGAGACTTCACGGCAGACGGGAATTATATCATCGAGTCTTTCCTTAGGTATGAGGAACGACAAATCTGAACGCCCTCCGCGCATTGTGTTCTGGGTAACCATGCTGACACTCACTGAATGAGCTGAGAGTTCGCCGAAAATTTCAGCTGCTATTCCGGGAACGTTAGGAAGACCAAGAAAGACTACGTGAACACACTCGTCATTGAAATCTATAGTACTCATCAAAAATTTATCTCCTTTCAGGTTTTTATAGCCTGATAATTATAATATCTGCAAATGAAAAATCCTCCTGAA
>JAFTBA010000111.1 GCA_017458545.1 Synergistaceae bacterium
AAAAATCTCATCATGTCCCAACGAATCGCCCGTGCCGTTCACGAAAAGGGCGGACGCTCATTCTACGTTGGCGGTTACGTCCGCGATGAGCTTCTCGGGCGTAAAGGCAAGGACATAGACATTGAGGTTCACGGTGTCAGCGAGGGGCATTTAGCTGAAATCCTCGACTCTTTAGGCGAAAGACTCTCTATGGGTGTGAGCTTCGGAGTTTTCGGGCTGAAACATTACGGACTCGATATAGTCATGCCGCGTTCACCTTCGGGCGAAACAGATCCTTTTATCGGTTTCAGGGAGGCTGCAAGAAGAAGGGACTTCACTATGAATGCGCTGATGCAGGACGTATTAACGGGTGAAATTTTAGACTTCTTCGGCGGAATTAACGACATCAGTAACAGAATCATCAGGCATGTTGACGATGAAACGTTTTTGGCTGACCCTCTGAGAGTGTTCAGGGCTGCAAGGTTTGCAGTGTCGTTAGGGTTTGAGGTTGACGGGGCTGCAAGAGAGCTGTGTTCAACTGCTGATGTTTCGGGGATTGCTCCCGAAAGAATCTTCGCTGAACTCGAAAACGTTTTGCTCAAAACTTCACGGCCTTCAGTATTTTTTCACGAACTGGAAATGATGAGACAGTTAGATTTTTGGTTTCCCGAAATGAAAGGGGCTGTTCGGAAACTCCGCGACATTCCTCAGAGTGTAATCTCCGAATCATCGTTCAAACAGGGCTTCTTAATGTCCTCAGTCTGTTCACCCTTAACTCTCAATGACACATCGAAATTCCTGGCCCGAATCACTAACGATAACAAACTCACTAAATACGTTCTGAACATGGCCGAATTACTCCCTGAACTTTGCACCCTGTCGGAAAAAGAATCAGGTGTTACGGATTACATGAGCGTATTCGACAGGTCAGTATGTCCCGATGATTTAGCGTTGCTGGCAGAAACATTATCGGGCAAATCATCGTCATCAATGCTGGCTCTCTATCATCACAGAATGAGTCAGCCTTATGTTACGGGAGCAGACCTCAAATCATCAGGTGTTCCGCAAAGCCCGGTAATAGGTGAGGCATTAAGGCACGTTCACGCATTAAGGCTCGCAGGTCAGCCGAAAGATGTACAATTACGCGAGGCATTATCGTTTATACGGGAGGCTCAAAGATGATAGATGTTACACTCATAGGGACAGCTGCGCTCGCACCTATTCCCGAACGCGCATTAACTTCGGCACTGTTAACGTGCGAGGGTCATTCTGTTCTGTTCGACTGCGGAGAAGGGACTCAATCTGCTGCGCGTAAAGCAGGTGTCAGCCTTATGAAGACCGATATAATTGCGCTGACCCATTATCACGGGGATCATATTTTCGGTATTCCCGGCTTAATGCAGACGATGTTCAGCGCAGGAAGAACTGAGACGTTATATTTCGCAGGCCCTGAAGGACTTGCAGATGTTATAGCAACGTTCATGAAACTGGCAGGGGCATTATCGTATGATGTCGGACTCATTGAGATTCCTGCTGACGGTCTGAGGCTCTGCGAACTCGTTGAGGGTTGGCCGAAAGCTGCTATGCTCACATCGTTCCCGACAAAACACAGGTGCAGGAGTCAGGGTTATTCCTTCACTTTATCGCGCGCAGGGAAATTCAGCACTGAACGCGCTGAAGCTCTTGGCGTTCCGTTAAAACAGTGGCGTACACTTCAGAACGGTATCAGCGTTGAGGTCAACGGCAAAATGATTCTGCCTGAGCAGGTTTTAGGTGAACCGCGAAAGGGTCTCAAAGTAGTTTTTACCGGAGACACTGCGATGTGCGACAGCCTTATTGAGGGCGCGAAAGGTGCAGACCTTATGATATGCGAAGCTACTTACGGTGAGAATGAACAGGCTGAACTTGCTGTTGAACGCGGACATATGAATTTTGCACAGGCTGCAATGACTGCAAAGAGGGCAGGAGTTAAGGAGTTATGGCTGTCCCATTACTCGCAGATAATAACGAGGCCAGGCACATACCTCCCTAACGCCGAAAAAATTTTCCCTGCCTCTAAGTGCGGTTATGACGGTCTCTCGAAAACATTAAACTTTGACTCATAGTTGACGCGCCAAAACCATAAGCCGCAGGCAGGTACTGTCATTGCCGATTCGCTGCGTTCATTTCCCGACAATAAGCCCTCAAGCCATGAGAGACTTTTTTTCCCTGTTGAGACCGAATCAATATTGCCTGTTATGATTCTTACCATGTTGGTTAAGAATGAACGGGCTTTTACGCTGATTACCGATAATTTGCCTCTTGTCCTTATTCTGAGGCTGTCAATCGTCCTGAAAGGATCATCAGGGCATTCACCTGCCCTGCAGAACGCTTTGAAATTATGCCGTCCCTGAATCATTTTACATGCTTCACGGGCTGTATTCATGTTCCAGTCCTTACCTTTGCGCCACCAGACTAAGCCGTTTAACATGGGAGGGCATACCCAATCATGCCAGATAAAATACCTGTACTCCCTTGACAACGCGCTGTAACGTGCATTGAAATCATCGGGTACTGTTGAAACGTTCATGACCCTTATGTCATCGGGCAGATAAAAATTCATGGCCAGTCTTAATTTTTCCGGAATAATATTTTTGCTTAACCTGAACGATGCGACTTGACCGAAAGCATTTACGCCTTTATCTGTGCGTCCTGCACCTGTAATTCTGACGGGTGAACTTTCAATTTTGGCCAATACTCCCTCAATTACTTCCTGTATGCTTAAAGCGTCGGGCTGAACCTGCCAGCCTGAATAATTTTTGCCTAAGTACGAAATTTTAACGGCGTAATTCATCTGTCATACTCCTGCCCAAAAGAACAGGCCTATACTTACGGCACAAACTGTTACAGCGAGAGTGTCATATATTTTCCAGCGTAGGGGTTTTCTTCTTGTGCGTCCTTTACCGCCGTTATAACCGCGTGCCTCCATAGCTACTGCGATCTCGTCAGCCCTTCTGAAAATTATTATCAGCAATGGTATCAGTATAGGGAGGAATGCTTTTACCCTTCTGAAAATATTTCCCTGTCCCAGTCTTGCGCCTCTGGATAACTGAGCGCGCATAATTTTGTCAGTTTCCTGCATTAACAGAGGTATGAAACGTATTGCCATTCCTATCATCATTGCGCATTCGTTCGCAGGGAATCTGAAACGTTCCAGGGGTCTTAACATTAAGCCGATACCGTCAGCGAGTTCGAGCGGTGAAGTCGTTAAAGGAAGCATTACCGCGAACATCATCAGTATAACCAGTCTGAAAGCCGTGAATAATGCCTCAAGTAATGAACCTGTAACTGACATATTCCTGAAATAACCTGCTCCCAGATTGAAAACGAACGTGA
>JAFTBA010000112.1 GCA_017458545.1 Synergistaceae bacterium
AGATAAAATTACAGTGTACTTGGCCATGTTGTTTAAGCTGATACTTTTTCGGCAGCAAGCTCGTGAATATTAATCACGCCCGGGTCATCATAATGTTCAGCACAGTACGCTAAATCATCAGCCTCTTCAGTTTCCTCTGCCGTTTTAAGCCAGTCGATATAGTTCAGAACATCAATCTTCAGATTGTCAGGTAGTTCCACGAACATATCAAGATAGCGTTCACCTTCGCTTGCTGAAGACAAATCATCAAGTTCCCTGTTATTCGTCTCCTGTAAAGTTATACCGGCCTCGTTAAGTTTCTTACGGTAAAGCCATAACTGCCACGCAAGATAATCCGACGCACTTATCTGCGAGTCCTCAAGCCCGTTAAAACTTTTCACGAATCTTTCTGACAAAGTTTCTGGCATTCAATCATTCCTCCGTTTCTCCTAAAATTTCAGCGTCTCACCTTCGCGCGGAACATATACCCTGTCAGTCATGCCATGTTCCTCAACAAACTTACGGATCTCATCGCTTCCCTGCATAGTGTGATTCACAGCGTCCATATGAACGGCAATAATCTTCGCTTCGGGCATAACGTTATACATATGAAGTATGTCATCTTTCCCCATTATGAGACTGCCTTCGATTCCGTTGACCATAGCATAGCCCGTGTTCATGACAATAATGTCAGGGCTGTGCATTTTCAGGGCTGCCTCAACATAAGGATGCCACGTAGTATCACCGACAACATAGAGCGTTTTCAGTCCGTCAGCTTTAAGCGTGAAACCCATAGCATCACCTGCAAATTCCGCCCTAGCAGGATTTGAGTAGAGAGCATCAGGGCCGTGCTGTCCTGTCGTGCGAGATATGCGGACATTCCTGAACGGCGTGTTTTGACCTGCTACCATAACATTCGTGAATCCCTGTTCGCGGATTGTCCTGGCGTCTCCTGCGTTCTGCACGAAAAACGGTATATCCTTCGGGAGGAGTCTTACTGCTGACTCGTCCCAATGGTCTAAATGAGTATGGGTGAGTATTACCGCGTCAATGCCCTTCACAACTTCTTCAGCAGGCTCGGCCATGTCTATTAACGGAATACGCTTGTCGGAATTTGGTGTGCCCTCGAATCCAGGATATGCCTCCTTCTCAGCAAGAAACGGATCTACAAGAAATACACTCCCTGCATACTCAATCTTTGCCGTAGCATTCCTGACGTGCTTGTAGCTAATGCCCTCTGCGTATGAAATTCCTGCAATGCACACCGTAAGTATTAACGCCGTTAAAATTTTTGCTGTTTTCATAGATTTTTCGTCCTCCTAAAAAATGACGGAGAAGCAATGACATTCATTACTCCTCCGCAAAATTTCACATAATTATTTGCTGCTTACTTGTTCGCTAAATACTCGTTCATACTAGCGGCAGCTCTTCTGCCCTCGCCCATAGCGAGAATTACCGTTGCTGCTCCGAGAACAATATCTCCGCCTGCCCATACTCCGGGAATGCTGGTCTTCTGGTTCTCGTCAACAATGATATTTCCGTACTTCGTTACGTTGAGACCCTCAGTAGTCTGAGCCATTAACGGGTTCGAGTCGTTGCCTAATGCTATAACCGCAGCGTCAATGTCCAGTACGTGTTCGGTTCCCGGAATTGCTACGGGTCTGCGTCTGCCTGAAGCGTCAGGTTCACCGAGTTCATACGTGAGCAGTTCGACTCCTATGAGCCTGCCCTTGTCATCGCCGATGAATTTTGTCGGGTTCTCAAGGAAGTGGAAATCGACTCCCTCTTCAAACGCGTGTGCAACTTCCTCGATTCTCGCAGGCATTTCGGCACGAGTCCTTCTGTAAACGCAGTATACTTTCTCAGCTCCGAGCCTTAATGCTGTTCTTGCACCGTCCATCGCAACGTTACCGCCTCCGAACACTGCGACCCTCTTAGCGTCATACATAGGAGTGTCTGCGTGTTCGCGGTCGTAAGCCTTCATGAGGTTTGAACGTGTGAGGTACTCGTTTGCGCTGAATACTCCGATTAAGTTCTCGCCCTCAATGTGCATGAACTTGGGCAAACCTGCTCCCGTTCCGATGAATGCGGCATCGTAACCTTCCTCTTTGAGCAGCTGTTCAAGGGTTGCAGTTCTTCCGACGAGGAAACTGGTTTTGAACTCAACGCCCATTCTCTTGAGGTTCTCGACTTCTTTGGCGACAAGTGCCTTAGGAAGCCTGAACTCAGGTATTCCGTAAACCATAACTCCGCCCGTCTTCTGGAACGCCTCGAACACAGTAACGCTGTGGCCTTCCCTGCGAATGTCAGCGGCTACGGTTAAACCTGCAGGGCCTGAACCTATAACGGCAACTTTCTTTCCTGTTTCGGGTTTGGGTGTGGGAACGGTAATCTTATCGTTAGCTCTCTCCCAGTCAGCAACATAACGCTCTAATCTTCCGATAGCTACGGCTTTCTCAGGGGATTTGAGCATTTTGCCGATGGTGCAGAAACTCTGGCACTGTTTTTCCTGAGGGCAAACACGTCCGCAGATTGCAGGGAGTAAGTTAGTGGTCTTGATAGTGTCAACTGCTCCCTTGAAATCGCCTGACTGAATATGTTTGATGAACTCGGGAATGGGTACTCCTACGGGACAGCCTTTTTTGCAAGGGGCTGTGGGACACTGAATGCAGCGTTCGGCTTCGAGTCTTGCCTGTGTCTCAGTGTAGCCTAACGCGACTTCGGACATGTTATGAGCGCGTACTGTCGGCTCCTGAGAAGGCATTTCCTGCTGGGGAATGGCGAACCTGTCTTTGTTGGTTAAAGTTTTTCCCTCAATGCCT
>JAFTBA010000113.1 GCA_017458545.1 Synergistaceae bacterium
GGAACGTAAAAAACTTGCGACGTTCTCAGAGCCTTACGAGATAAATAAGACCGAATATGCCATAATCGTTGACAGTGTAGGGCCTTACATCACAGCAAAAACGTTAAAGGATTTCAGCGGAGCGAGAATAATCGGTGAACGCGGAACTAAACTCGATGATGTAATCGAACAGATACCCGGAGTAATTCATATGAGACCGCTCGACAGTGTCAAAGAAGTGATTGACAGTGTACTGAATAATAAGGCTGACGGTGCTGTAATCGAAGTTGATACCGGACGTTTCTATGAGCTGTCGAACAAGAATTTAACGCTTGTGAAATTTTCTGAGGGTGACGGCTTCAAATTGGGTTTCAACGGAGTATGTGCAGGTGTCAGGAGAGGCAATACTGATTTAGTCCGCAGGATAAATGACGCAATTTTTGATATAAATCACGGTGAACGCCGCAAAATTATGGAAGCTGTAAATTCCAGAATGATGACGAATTTGCATTAAGACAACAGACAGAAAAACAAAATCCCTAACGGACATTAATTCCCCTCAGCCATTAACGGCTAGGGGGATTTTTTTATTCTTCTCTGATATAATTTAGAAAAATCCTAATATAATATTTATTTAACAGTTATGGACAAGATGAGAGTTTTCATAAAGTATTTAATGGCGTTTTCAATCACTGTATTTGCGTTTACCCTGTTTGTATTTAACCTATTCAACATTGATAAGATAGAAAAACCAGTGATATATGTCGGAGGAACTCATATTCACACTTCGGATAACACTCCTGAGAAATTCCCCAAAGAAAATGAGTCTGCTTTTGTTCCTTCCCAAGAGCCGCAGAATTTTAAGGCATTAAGCCTAGATTTGAACATTCAGGAAAAATCAGCTTCGTTTGACTTTATCTCATCCTATGATGAAACTCCTAATCTTGTGTCAGATAATGAACCTTTAATTATTACAGTAAGCTCTCAGACACTTTCAGAAGATTTAACCGGCACTCCAGCAGTGGAAGCAATCAGTATTGATTCACACCCTCAAGGAAATATTTACAGGGCAGAATTAATGTATCAGTTTATACTGAAATATTCAGGTCTGCTACCCCAAAGGAAACAGAATGAATCAGAAATCTTTATATCTCCTGACAAGCCTGTTATTACTGAATCTCAAGACAAGACCGTAAATTCCGAATCACACGATATACCCGTAATCTCTTTACCTCCTGAAAAAAACGTTAAAGTCTCAGAGGACATTCCAGTAATTACTCAGGCACTCTCAAAGGATAATTCGCAGGAAAAATTAATCCCTGATAATTCAGAGTCATTGCCTGAAATATTCACAGGCTGGCTGAAGAACAGGAACGATAAAAATCATTTCACCTTTGAATTAAAGCATTCGTCTGCGGTG
The DNA here is from genome assembly GCA_017458545.1 of Synergistaceae bacterium. Taxonomy (GTDB): domain Bacteria; phylum Synergistota; class Synergistia; order Synergistales; family Aminobacteriaceae; genus JAFUXM01. Next base: position 1,400 of record JAFTBA010000113.1, read on the forward strand.
AAAATCGGCTTTACTTCGTCTGAAGAGGACAGAGCATATTACAGATTAACCGTTAAAGGGGCTTCAAATTCCGTAATCACCCGTAAAATGATTGACAGTGAGAATCACTATACTGACACAGGAAATATTTACCTCAAGGCCGGAAATTATACTATAGAAATTGAAGCCGGTTACTCATGGAGCGGTAAGCCCTACAAATTGATCGTTAATACCTCTAAGGCACTAATCACTGAGGCTGAGGGCAATAACACTCCTCAGACAGCTACCGTTATCCCCCTTAATGAAGATGTCAGAGCCTCTTCAGGCACCAGGAACGACATCGATTATTTTATTTTCACCCTCGAAAAGCCTTCATCAGTGAGGCCATATCTTAATTTCCATAAGGTGAGGGGCTCTAAAGGCGTATATACATTCAAACTTTATGCTGTGAATTTCCTTGAGATTGACAAAAGACCTTTCATCTTTAGGGGAGATGGAACACCCTCAAGGAAAATCAGTCCATTTATTTTGGACGCTGGAACATATATAATTAGCGTATCGCGTTTAGAAAATGAAGATTTAGAGCTTGGACTTCATGAATACACACTTCGAGTCGATGCCGAAGAATTAATGTAACTCATTGTAAGGAGGATTTTCAAATGAAAAAGTTTTTTGTGCTTGCGGTAGTTTTTTGTGCTGTTCTTTGTGCAGGATTGGCCTGTGCTGATGAAGGAGAGAAGATGACGATTGACGATGTAACGTTCGGGAAAGCCTACAAGATTAAGGGCTATGCTGTAGTTACGTTTGAAGAGTTCAGTTTTATTGATGTTGTTGTGCAAAATAACGCTCCCGGCATCAGGAGCGGAAATGAAGCGGATTTTGCCTACCTGACATTCGATATGAGAAATTTAGCCAAGAAAGAAGCAAAATTCTTGGGAAATATTAGCGTGAAAGTCATATATGATGACGAGTATGAATACTACGGTTTTGTGAAGCAGTTCGATTATAACCGAAGCATCAGTGAGCCCATTAGGGGCGAAATACCTCTCGACCCTATGTATACAGGACATTACGTTTCATGTTGCGCCCTTCCGAACTTCGTTATTCAGGACCAGTCAGCCCCCCTAAGAATGATTATCACAATCAACGGCCATGAGTTCACCTACCATATCCGAAAGTAATACGGCAACAAAAAATCCCCCGTCATTAACCCAACGGGGGATTTTGCTTCACGTCACGCTAAATTTCTCCGAGAATAACCTTTCTAACGTTCCACATCGGCAGGTTATGCTTAACCGCTAATGCTTTCACGTCCTCATATTCAGGTACACGTCTCACGTTCTCACCGTCAAGCTCAGTTACTTTCACGTGAACTTTTCCCAAAGACGTGTCAGCCTCATCAATCCTCCAGTTGAGTCTCAACCGGTCATATTCCTTCAGCCTTACGCCCTGCGATGTCGTGTCAGTCAGAATAATCCTGCTCACCTTAACGGCATCATCAGGTCTCGACAGACAGCAAAGTTTAACGCCCGGTCTCGACTTTTTCATCATCACGTTCTCAAGCCATACATCAAGCGCGCCCGCACCGAATAATTTTCCGCACACAGGCTCAAAATCCTGCGGATTCATGTCGTCAATGTTGCACTCAATCAACGCTAATTTCTCGCGGATAAGCCCCTCAAATTCCGCCGAAGTCTCAAGCATAACAGCCCTCAATGCGTTAGGCATGTCCTCAGACTCGCGGTTACCCAGTCCGAAACCTGAAGCAACAATTTTTCCCGGCGGCATCGTCGAGAATCCGTCGGCAAGAATCTTCACCAGTAACGCCCCTGTCGGTGTAGTCCTTTCCATCGGTGAGCCTGCACTGAAAACAGGTATGCCCCTAAGCAGATATTCGGCTGCAGGCGCAGGAACAGGCAATGTACCGTGAGCGCAGTTCACAGTTCCTGAGCCCACGTTGACGGGTGAACATATCACTCTCGGCCAGCCGAGCATCTCCATCAGTACAAATGCTCCTGCAATGTCAATGATAGAGTCTACAGCTCCGACCTCGTGAAAATGAATCTTATCGGGAGTCGTTCCGTGAACATGTGCCTCAGCCTCAGCAAGCATTGAGAACGCACGCAGTACTTCGCGTTTGACTCTCTGTGACAAACCGCTGCCCGTTATCATAGCCTCAATGTCCGACAAATGACGGTGATGATGTGCGTGTTCATGTGCATGTTCGTGTTCATGGCCGTCAGTGTCATGATGAAGGTGATTATTTCTGTTTCTCGGAGTAACATCAAAATTAAGTCCTGCAATACCGTTCTTAGTGGTATGCTCAATTATTATTTTGTACTCGTCAGGGTCAAGCGCGTGTATCTTAGCAATTTCGTCCTTAATGATTTCGGGATTAGGTATTAAGTTCAGCAATGCACCTATGAACATATCCCCTGCAATCCCTGCGTAACAGTCAAGATATAATGTTCTCATTTTACTATCACTAAACCTTCTTCCTTGTGTATGCTAATAATTCTTCAAACGGATCAGATTTTTTTACTGTTTCAGGCTCAATTCTTACGTTTTCCCTGTGATACGGTCTTGCGCTTCCCGAAACTGCACGCAGAACAGTACGCTCTTCATTTTCAGCGAGCATAGGAACAACTGTAGACGAATCTGTTTCACAGGCAAACGAAATATCATCACTGTAACCTATTTGCGACAGGTATTGAGCATGTGTTGATTTCCTCACGAATGCTTCAGTGTCATTGTCCCTGTTCTGCCAGAGAGTGAGAGCCATACGTGCGCTGTCTGACATGAGAGTTTCGCCGTGCCTCAACAAGTCCTCGATTACAGCACCTGCACAGAGAGTATCTTCCCATGAGGGTCGGTGTTTTCTTCCCGAACAGAGAATCCCTATTCTTTTGCCTATTGTAACGGCGTGGTCTAGACATGCAGAGTAATTCCTGAAACACGCTGCCATAACGGGAGAGCCTGACGACTCAGCTTCAAGCAGTGCCGAAGTACCGTTAGTTGTCGACATAACGCCGCAGTAATGTTCGCGTATTATCTCGTAAGTGAGTTCAAGCGGTGAGTTGCCCATGTCGAAACCTTCAGGAGGTATACCGTTGACCTCACCCATAAGCAGCGGTGATGAACCCCGTTCTTTGAGTTCAGCGACAAGTTTGCGGGCGTCATCGGGAGTCCTAACGGGGTAAAGTTCAGTTCCTCCGAGTTCAAACCAGCGTGTCATAACTGTTGTGGCTCTGAGAACGTCAATGACAATCCACACGTCAGCAGAAGGAAGATAATTGCCTTCACCGCTTGCGAAAACCAAATCAGCCTCAAAATTTTCCTGCATATTTACCGCCTAATAAGCCTTTGCGAAAACTGTGAGTCTTGCGCCGTCATTGCCTGTGATAATGCACTTGCCCTTGCTGCTGTCAGGAAGAATCACGCGCGGAGTTGCGCCTGTTTCCTCACGAATGCGCGTCTCGTCATCTGGAGTTCCTCCGAAATAGGCGCGTACAAAACCGCCCTTAGTCTCAATAATTTCTTTGAGTTCGTCATAGGTTGAAGCGTCATGAGTATTTTCTTCCCTGAAATTTTTTGCACGGGTGAAAAGGTTTGACTGAATATCGTCAAGCAATTTACTCACTGTAGGAACAACTGCCTCGTTCTTAACGTCAATCTTCTCGCCTGTATCACGTCTTACGAGTCTTACAGTTCCAGCCGCTAAATCTTTCTCACCGAGTTCAAGCCGTAAGGGTACGCCTTTCTGTAAGTGAGCAAAAAATCTGTCTGCAGGTCTCATGTGAAACTCGGTATCAACCTTCGTGAACATGCCGCCTAATTCATCGTCAAGTTTTGCTGAAAGCTCTTTAGCTTTAGGGAGTATGTCATGTTCAGCGATTGATTCGTCTTTCGAGATGGGTAGTATAACTGCTTTAACGGGAGCGATACGGGGCGGTAAAACGAGTCCGTCATCGTCCGAATGAGTCATGATGAGTGCACCTACGCTTCTTGTTGACAACCCCCAGCTTGTAGTCCAACAGTAAGAGAGTTCTCCTTCACGGTTCTGGAACTGAATCTCAAAAGCCTTCGAGAAGTTCTGTCCTAAGAAATGACTCGTTGCTGACTGTAATGCTTTAGTGTCGCTCATCATGGCCTCGCACGTGTAAGTGTCATCAGCACCGGGGAATCTTTCGCCTGCGGTTTTTTCGCCCGAAAGTATAGGAACTGCTAACTCTTCTTCGAGTACTTTGCGGTAAACTCCGAGCATTTTGAGAGTTTCCTCACGTGCTTCCTGTTCGGTTTCGTGAGCGGTATGTCCTTCCTGCCAGAGAAATTCCGAAGTTCTGAGGAAGAGTCGGGGTCTTTTTTCCCAGCGCATAACGTTGCACCACTGGTTAATGAGGACCGGGAGGTCGCGCCATGATTGAACCCATTTAGCGTACATGTGGCCTATGACGGTTTCTGAGGTGGGGCGGACTGCGTAAGGTTCTTCGAGTTTTTCGCCGCCTGCGTGAGTAACCATAGCGAGTTCGGGAGCGAATCCCTCAACATGTTCAGCTTCTTTACGGAAGAATGATTCGGGGATTAAGAGGGGGAAATAGGCGTTTACGTGTCCTGTTTTTTTGAACTCGTGATCGAGTTTAGCCTGAATGTTCTCCCAGATTGAGTA
>JAFTBA010000114.1 GCA_017458545.1 Synergistaceae bacterium
CATACATGTGTCAGTTTCTGTTTGTCTTTTGTTACTTTGATTGAGGATTTGCCGTACTCCTTTATCTCTTTCTGACGTTCCTTAACTCGCCGTATAAATTCTTCCTTCTCCATCACGTCAAATCCAAACGTGTAATGAAACGCACACCACCTCAAATGCTCGCTCTTCGCAAGATTTTCCCTCTGCTCATGCGTTAATGTCTCCGTATTCGTCATAGTCATTACCCTGCTGATTAACGGTATCAGGTAATCAACGCTTGCCCTGCTGCTCATCCTGTCGAAATATGCGCAGTTCTTCCAGTCTTCTTTGAGGCTAGTTCCTCCAGAATAACGGTGGTTAAGTTCCATAGCATATTTATCGAGTTCACCGGAATACAGAAGTTCCGAGTCGCATATAAGATGAGTCACGCATTCCTTAGCATACTGTGAGTAACATCTTACGCTCTTTGAGTCGCAGGTGTATACGTTCTGAGGGTAACCCATAAGCTGAAGACTCTCGACAATTCGGACCGCTATATCCCTTGCTGTGTCCCTGTCCTCAAGGCATATCACTATGTATTTCAGCTTTGAGGCGTTGTCGTGAATAAACCTGAATATATCGCTGCCTCTTCCGCCGTGAAGTTTGAAGTCTATGTTGTAATTTTTGTTGGCGAACATGCGCGGATATTGAGACCTGAAGAAACCTGCAACGTGTTCAATGTCAGGCTGATATATCGTTGCGTGGAAACGGCTTCCCTCAAACTGACCGTTAGCAATTACCTTCCGCAATACTTCATGGCCTATACGCCCGAAACCTACTATCAATACCTCCATGTCCTCAACAGCAAGGCCGTTTTCATCGAAACTGATTACATTGCAGGGAGGGTATTTGTTTATCAGTAAACGCGCACTCATCTCGAACTCGTCAAATGATAAGACACTTCCGTAACCGTATTGATTCTCGCCTGACTGGAATATCATTCCCTTCCATTCGTCAGTACCTAAAAGTACAAGCTCAGTCTGTTCAGGTAATATTCCTGCTTTCTGAAGACTATCGGACATTTTGAGAGCGTATTCAAGGTTTCTGTCATACTCATAGGATAATGCGAAGAGTCTGAGTTTTGTTTTTGACGGTTTAATGCGAATCGCTTTCAGGAATGATGTTGAAGCATTAAGGGCTTCCTTGTCGGAATAAGAGAGTCCGCCCAGTTCGTTTATTGATTCCTCGTAATCCTCACCTACAACATTGTCAACGTAAACCAGCATACTTCCTTTTGTGTCTGAGATGTTTCGTCCGAAAGCTATCGAGTCTTTATTGATACCGAAGACTAAATCAACATCGGATATTTTCGAGGTCATTATCCTTATCCATCTGAGAAGGTCATTCCCAAAACGTATCAGCAGTGCCGTAGCTGCAGTGTAGAAAGCTATCAGATGTATCAGCCAGAACAAAAACACTATCAGCGGATTTCTTGATGCTTCGAGCCGGTAGAATAATTTACTGTCGCCCCGTCCGTAAAACATCATTCCCACATCAATAACAGCCCTTTCAATTATGTACGGAATGTGATACCACGAAACGCCCTTGTCATTTGAAACGTTATCATCATCAGAGTTGCTGTTCCTGACCCATTCGAGCGAGCTGTCGTCTAATTGTCCGTTTATAGCCAGCTCAAGTACCCTGTAATGACAGGTGCAATATATGAATATTCCCCCTGCGAACATGATAACAAATGCTATTTTCAGCGGCATGGTTCTTTTCTTGGGATGTTTTGATATGTAGATTATCAGCGAAGCAAAAAGAACTGTTGAAAGAATACACGCTAATGCAATCTCAAATATACTTTCCATTTTCAGCACCTCTCATTAAAATAATCTAAAGTGTAACATAAAATATTCAGCACACCATATAGCAGTGTGCTGAGTTTCATTATTAAGTGCATTTCATTTGGTGTTTAGTGATGGAATAATCTTCTGCCCGTCATTACCATAGCCATACCGTAATCATTACACGCCTTAATCACAAGATCATCACGTATTGACCCTCCGGGCTGTGCAACGTACCTGACACCGCTCATATTAGCCCTGTCTATGCTGTCGGGGAAAGGGAAGAAAGCATCACTCCCAAGACTCCCACCGACATTTTCAGCGAGAAAGTCTAATTTTTCATCGGGCTTCAGGAAATCACCCGTCAGCATTGAGGCAACAGCATTATCGCGTTCGGGTCTCCCTAAATCATCGCGGAACTCTAGCTCAAGTACTTTGGGATGTTCGCGGAGTATTCGCAGGTCTGCTTTGTCGCACGCAAGCCTCACGCAATGAAGTCTCGACTGCTGGCCGGCACCTACTCCCAATGTCTGACCGTCCTTAGTTACACACACTGAATTTGACTGAGTATATTTCAGAGTAATCAGTGCCAATGTTAAATCACGTCTTGCGTTTTCGGGAATGTCCTTGATGACCGTAACAGGCGAGTCATATTTTGACGGGTCTATAACGGGTGCGGTATTCCTTCCCTGCTCGAAGGTTATTCCGAAAATATCACGCGTTTCAATCGACTCGGGCTCGTAATCAGGGTCAATCTTAACGACAGCATAATTGCCTTTTCTTTTTGACCTGAGAATTTCGAGTGCCTCAGCTGTGTATGAAGGTGCAATGATTCCGTCTGATACTTCGCGTTTAATGAACATTGCCGTAATTTCATCGCATTCATCGCTCAACGCTATCCAGTCCCCGAATGACGACAGTCTGTCAGTACCTCTTGCGCGCGCGTATGCACAGGCTAAAGGCGAGGCGTTTATGTCGAGGTTAGCGTCAACAAAAAACAGTTTTCTCTCTTCATCGCTCAACGGTAAACCGAGTGCTGCACCTGCAGGGCTTACGTGTTTGAACGAAGCTGCTGACGGGAGATTGAGTGAGGCTTTGAGTTCGCGTACTAACTGCCATGAGTTGAGGGCATCGAGAAAGTTAATGTAACCGGGTCTTCCGTTGAGGATTTCGAGAGGTAAATTACTGCCGTTCCTCATGAAGATTCTTGCGGGCGACTGGTTGGGGTTAGTGCCGTACTTGAGTGTGTATTCGTTCATCTTCTACGCCTCCTGTGTGTTGAATAATTTGTCGTTATAACCTTCACCGTCATAGTACCTCACGTAGAGCGCAACCCTGTAACTCTCACCGAGTTCAGCCCACAGTGAGTCGGCGAACTCCTCTAAGTTTTCGGGGATAATGACTTCTCTGGGTTCACCGCTGAATGACGGCAGTACTCCTCCGCTCATAACATCGTGGTCGTATGTGTGAATGAGTCTTCCCTTTCCTGCCTCGTACTCATACTCGAAGAAATATTTACCTGCCCTCTTCAGAATGCTCTGCTTATGTCCCGAAGGTGTCATTAACGCGCTTATTCTCGGCGTGTAATGCGGAGGGTCAGGCTCGTATTCCCTCGTCCTTAATGCACCCTCGAACGTTCCGCCCGACTTCAATGCGTCATAAACCGTATCGGTCTGGTCGCCGTTAGTGATGATTATGTTGTCGCCCAAGACTCTTAACGGTGAGTAAAGTATCAGTGAAGGGTCAAAATTTTTGTCCTCCCTCGTCAGCTTAATGATTAAGTCATCGCCAGAACGCTCAAAGATTCTAGCCTTGCTCGATGTGCTGCGTCCCATTATGAAATAAGCAAGCATTCTTTTGCCCGATGGAGTCATTCCGGTAATGATTCCCCTGCCTGCATACTTGAGGGCTTTAGGGAAAATTCGCGGTTTGATTTTCCTGCATACACTCTCAACGGCACGGGGGAGTATAACCCATTCGCAGGTCTCCATAACTCTTCGCTGTAAACTTTCGGGAGTATCATCGGGCAGAATCTCAACCGCTTTCTGAGCGATAATCTCTCCTCCGTCAGGTATCTCGTTCACAAAATGAACCGTTGCTCCCGTAACTTTAACTCCTGATTTCAAGACAGCCTCGTGAACTTTAAGACCGTAGAACCCTTCACCGCAGAATGACGGTATCAATGAAGGGTGAATGTTTATGATAGGAACTTTAACGGTGTCAATGAAATTTTTGCTCAATATGTGCATGAACCCTGCAAGCACTATTACATCAGGCTTAACTTTACTGAGTTCGCTGAGTATTTCGGTTTCGTTTTTTGCTACTGCTGACGGAATACCAAACTCATCAGCCCTCTTTAATGCGTAAGCGTCTTCACGGCTCGAAATTACCTGAACTGTTTTGCCTGACGAAAGCACTCCGCTCTTCTGAGCATTAATTAATGCCTGAAGATTCGTTCCTCCTCCTGAAACCAACACTGAAATTTTCAGCACAGTATTATTCCTCCTTCTCCTCTCACAACTTCACCCATTACGTATGAGTCTTTAACCGCTCTCAGTACATCATCAGCGTTATTTCCGTCAACAATAAGAACCATACCGACACCCATGTTGAAGACATGATACATTTCGTTTGAGTCGATGTTACCCGACTTCATGATGAGGTCAAAAATCGGAGGGGTCTTAACGGATTTAAGGTTAATTTTTGCTGACAGCCCTTCGGGTAACGCTCTGGGTATGTTCTCCCAGAAACCTCCGCCCGTAATATGAGCTATTGATTTCACTTTCCTCAACACGGGCATAACGTCCTTAACGTAAATTCTTGTCGGTCTCAATAACTCCTCGCCGAGTGTACAGCCAAGTTCATCAACATACGAATGTAAATCGTGATTGACAAAAACTTTCCTGACCAGTGAAAAGCCGTTTGAATGTACACCTGATGACGGTAACGCTATCATAACATCGCCCTCATTAACGCTAGCAGGGTCGAGAATCTCATCGCGTTCAACAACTCCGACACAGAACCCGGCAATGTCATACTCATCTTCAGGGTAGAAGCCCGGCATTTCAGCGGTTTCGCCTC
>JAFTBA010000115.1 GCA_017458545.1 Synergistaceae bacterium
GACGGAATTGTCTCGGAGGTTACTGAGACGGCTCACGCTGTCGTAATCAAAGCAGGCGAAATCGAGGTACTTGTTCACGCAGGTATTAACACCGTTAACATGAAGGGAGAGGGCTTCAAGAACCGCGTAAGACTGGATCAGGTAGTAAGTCGCGGTGAACCCCTTCTCACTATGGACCTCTGGAAGGTCAGGAACTCAGGCTACGATGACACAGTGATCATGGCAGTATCCAACTCGAAAGACTTTGCCAAAGTCGAAGCACTCGTTACAGGCGGCAAAGTTAAAGCAGGTGACGGAGTCCTCAAGGTCAGCAAGTAGCAGTTTGTTTGAAGGGGCATTGTGTGAACGGCAATGCTCTTTTTTTATGTTACAATTTCGGGAAATTTACAAATAAAGGAGAGAGTAACAGTTGCCCCCAAAAATTGCTCTTGCTTTGGGTGATTACGCGAACAATTACGGTACTGTCCTTCAGGCGTTCGCTACTTATCACAAAATTAAAGACTTAGGCTATGACGCAGAAGCTATAGACTTCTCAACTCTGAAAAAATCCATACGCAACAGAAAGCTGCGTTACTTCGCAGGAAAAATTTTCGACCCCTCCGTAGTCAGCGAAAAAGGCAGCATAGTCCTCAGCAAGTTACGCCGAATCTTTCACCCCGAATACAAACGAAATACCTCAAGAAGAAATAAACTGTTCGACAAATTCCGCAAAGAAATGATAAAACGTTCCAGGCCTTTCACAAGCTGGCAGGACTTATCGGACTCATGCCGCGAATATTCAGCCGTCCTCGTCGGAAGCGATCAGGTATGGCTCCCGTCGCAGATAGAAGGGGATTTCTTCACTCTCAATTTCGTCCCCGATGAGGTGAAAAGAATATCATACGCTTCAAGTTTCGGTGTCCCTTACATCGAAAAATCTCAGGAGGAAAAAGCACGTAAATTTTTATCACGCATAAATCATCTTTCAGTCCGCGAAAAATCAGGTCAGGAAATCATCAGACAAATTACAGGCCGTAATGCCGAACTCGTATGCGACCCCACTCTTCTTTTGACAGCCGATGAATGGAATTGTGCATTTTGCAACAGTAATTCTACTGAGGGAGGGGGGGGCAATTACGTATTATGTTATCTGCTCGGACAAAGCGAGTGGCACAGGAAATTCGCGCGTGAACTTGCCGACAAAACTAATCTCCCCGTTATCGCACTGCCCCACCTCGATCAGTATGTTGCTTATGATGACAGCGGCTGGGCTGAAACGATGTCCTATGACGTTTCGCCGTCAGATTTTCTCGGACTCGTGAAGAATGCCGCATATGTCTGCACGGATTCATTTCACGGCACGATTTTCTCATTGATTTACGGAAGAAAGTTCTTCACGTTCAGGAGATTTTCAGGGAATGAAACACTCTCAACTAACACACGCATTGAGTCTTTGGCCGAACGTCTAGGAATAAATGACAGGCTTGCAGGTAAAAATGATACCGTTGACGAAATGCTGTCGCGTGATTTCGATGTTCATGCGGTTAATGAGAGGGTACAGGATTTCCGAACATCATCGCTGAAATTCCTCCGCGATTCTCTGGAGGCTCAGTCATGATTAAAATCACGGAAAAAGAAAATTGCTGCGGCTGCTCGGCCTGTATGAATATCTGCCCCGTCAATGCAATCGAAATGCTCCCTGACAGTCAGGGCTTTCTTTACCCCTCCGTCATCACTGAGAAATGTATCGCCTGCGGAAAATGCGAATCCGTCTGCCCAATACTCGCTTACACACCTGAAACTGAAAGTGAACAGGACGCTTATATCCTTCAGCACAAAGACCCTGAGATTCTCAAGGACAGCACATCAGGAGGAGCATTCACTGCAATCGCAAAAGTGATTCTCGACAAGGGTGGAGTCATTTTCGGAGTCGGTTACGGCGAAAAGTTCCGGGTGATTCACAAGTACACTGAGGATTTCGGCGGACTTCACATGTTCAGGAACAGCAAGTACGTTCAGAGCGACAAGCAGCGGACATTTGCGGACGTTAAGAGGTTCATTGAAGACGGAAGACATGTTCTGTTCAGCGGAACACCCTGTGAAGTTGAGGGACTTCTGAATTTTCTCGGAGACCTCAGCAGTTCACC
>JAFTBA010000116.1 GCA_017458545.1 Synergistaceae bacterium
CTTTTATCGTGTCCCTGTACTACCGAAACCTCCTGAACCTCTTTTAGTTACCGAAAGTGTTTTGACTTCCTCAAACTTTGCTCTCGCAACAGGCACGAACACTAACTGCGCAATCCTGTCCCCGAATCTTAACGTAAACGGATCATCTCCCATATTAAGCAGAAGGACTCTTATCTCACCCCTGTAATCAGAGTCGATAGTGCCTGGACTGTTGGGAATGATTATCCTGTTGTTCATGGCTAATCCGCTTCGGGGTCTTATCTGTCCCTCATACCCTTCGGGAATTTCAAGGTATATTCCCGTTGAAATTAACGCCATTTCGCCGGGCTTAATCATGCAGTACTTCATCGAACATAAATCTACTCCTGCCGAACCCGGCGTAGCATACTGGGGAATCGCTATAGTGTTGGCCTCACGGAGAATCTTTACGGTGATTTCCTCAGCCATTCTAATATCCTCTCCTCCTGTCGCCTCTCCTGCCTCTTTCCTCGCGGTCGTAATCGTTCCTCGTTGCACGGTTCGATGAATATCCGCGCTCAAGGTATTTCGTCTTAGCCGCAGACGCTGCAGCTCCGCCTAATCTGTCGCGCATTGAGAAGTTTGAATACCCTCTTTCACGCGATGACAGCGATGCAATAAGATTATCGCGTTCGCGTTCGTCTGGTAATGCGTATGCAAGTCCTGCCGATTTAATTTTGCTCTCGTTGGCCATGATACGCCGTCTCGTAAGGTTAGCCCTTCCCTGTTCGTCAATCTCCTTCACCATTACAAGCACCCTGTCACCGGGCTTGAAAACATCTTCAGCTCTGGGTACTCTGGCAGTGCTTATTTCGCTTATGTGCAGCAATCCCTCTTTACCGGGTAAACACTCAACGAATACTCCGAAATTAAACAGCCTCGTAACAGTTCCGTAATACACTTCGCCAACCGTTAAATCCTTCGTTAATGCCATAACTATAGCTCTTGCGTCCTCAACCTGCGCCATCGTTGAACCGAATATCGTTATCATTCCGTCATCCTCAATGTTCATCTTAACGCCTGTCCGCTGAGTTATGCTGCGTACGACTTTGCCTCCTGCACCGATAACGTCACGTATTTTTTCGGGGTCAATCTCAAACGTAATAATACGCGGTGCATTAGGTGAAATTTTATTGGGAACAGGAATTACAGCTTCCATCTCCTCAAGTATCTGGAGTCTTGCGCGTCTTGCCTGACCGAGTGCCTTTTCGAGAATCTCACGGGTTATTCCGCCTGCTTTGTTGTCCATCTGAAGTGCCGTAACTCCTGCGCGAGTACCTGCAACTTTGAAGTCCATATCTCCGTAATGATCTTCGAGTCCCTGAATGTCCGTGAGTATCTGAACTTTATCGCCCTCTTTAATGAGTCCCATAGCTATGCCGGCAACATGGCACCTAATCGGTACTCCTGCCTGCATCATTGAGAGCGAACCTCCGCAGATACTGGCCTGTGAACTTGAGCCGTTAGACTCGAGAATGTCAGAGACGATTCGGATTACGTAGGGGAACTCCTCTTCGCTTGGGATTACGGGCAATAATGCTCTTTCGGCTAAAGCTCCATGACCTATTTCGCGTCTGCCCGGGCCTCTTATGGGTCTGACTTCACCGACAGAATAAGGAGGGAAATTGTAATGCAGCAGGAATCTTTTAGCAGGTTCATTGAGTTTTATGCCGTCCTGAATCTGATCGTCTTCGCCTATCATGCCGAGAGTTGTTGTTGCTAACGACTGAGTTTCGCCGCGAGTGAATACCGCAGAACCGTGAACCTTCGGGAGAACGTCAAGCTCACAGGTTATGGGGCGTATCTGATCCATTTTGCGGCCGTCAACACGGATATGTTCATTGATGATGATAGAGCGCATTATTGTTTTGACTCTGCTGTCTATGTAGGAATTGATGTATTCTTCTTTATCGGGGTCTTCTTTGATGAGTTCGCTGAAATGTTCTGCTGCTGTTTCTTTTAATGCCTCAATCTTTTTCTCTCTGGGTTTCTTGTCATGTATTCTGACTGCTTCGTCAACAGCTCCGTCAAGATTCTCATTAATCCAGTTTTCAACATCGGGTAATTTTTCAGGCATTTCAATTTCAAGCAGAGGTTTGCCTATTTCCTCCTTCATTTTTCTGAAGAGGGCAATAATTTTCTTAATCTCCGAGTGTGCAAGTTCGAGTGCGTCAACCAATAATTCCTCTGAAACTTCGTATGAGCCTGACTCTACCATAGTGATACCGTCATCATGACCTGCAACAACGAGATTAAGCATTGAGTTGTTCATCTGTTTTTCAGTGGGATTAACGACGAGGTTACCGCCTATGAGACCTATACGCACAGCACCTACAGGACCGTTCCAGGGGATTCCTGAAATTGAGAGGGCTGCACTTGCTGCGTTAATTCCGAGAATTGTGGGGGGGTAAATCTGATCCATAGCGAGAACTGTATTCACTATCTGAACTTCGTTGCGCATGTCGTCGGCGAAAAGCGAACGTATTGACCTGTCAGCGACTCTTGAACCGAGGACTGCACTGTCTGCAGGTTTACCTTCACGTTTGATGAAACCGCCGGGGATTTTACCTGCTGAATAATATCGTTCCTCGTAGTCGACTATTAACGGGAAAAAATCAATACCTTTTCTTGCTTTGTCGGACATGCAGGCAGTTGAGAGCATGACTGTTTCGCCGTGTGAGGCAATTACTGCGCCGTTAGCCTGTTTTGCGAGGTGTCCTGTCCTGAACACGAGGTTATCTTCTCCGATTTTAACGGAATATACTTTTTCCTGATCCAAAATTTTTTCTCCTTCATTTTTCTTCGTGAGTTATATTTTAC
>JAFTBA010000117.1 GCA_017458545.1 Synergistaceae bacterium
AGATTAGACATCATAGACAGAGCTTCATGGCACCCAATAGAAAGCATACAGTTTTCATAAAACAGCCCTTAAAAGGGTGGAAGGCTTATTACACCTTCCCCCTATTACATCACCAAACAACCCTCCATGACGATCCTTCCCTCGTAACCCCCAAAGTCCTCGCCGCAACAGTCTTAAACACCAGCGTCTTCCGTACCGTAATGACTTTCGCGCGTTCCTCGCCTACCCAATCAATCCTGAAATCTCCGCCCTTAACCCCTGCTCTTATGTCCGAAGCCTTAGCAGCTTCCTTAGCGAAATTCTCACGTGATATTACCTTCCTCGAACCCTCCGATAACATGTCATACATTTCGCCGTAAGACCCGTCAGCCCAAAGATTCAGGAATCTCCTCAGAACGCTCTCACGGCTCACGTAAGCATTCTCGGCATTAATCTGTCTGTTAGGCTTGGCCTGAGCTTTCGGAGGTATAACTTCTTTCGAGACATCATCATTTCCGCGTTCCCTCACAGACTTCACAAAATCGGCCATGTCCTTTGACTCTTCCTGGAATATCGGCTTTATCGGTCTCGGCGGAATTAGCGGAGGAGGAGGCGGAGTCGGTTTTTTGACGGGAACGGGTGCAGGTTTAGAGGGCTGCCTTTTCGGGAGGTTTACCACAACAACCTCAGGCTTATTCTGTCGAACGGGCTGAGGACTCTCGGCAGGCGCAAACGAAAATATCCTTTCATTTCGTCCCATTCCCCTTAACGAAATCACATAGTCTTTATCCGTCTGTTTAGGGAAAAATATTAACCCCTGTACGATTCCTGCAGAAGGATTCTCCAATGACGGGTCATATCTTATCGGTTTAATGCGTTCACCTGTTGACGACAGAAGAGAAACATTATCGGTTACGGGTGATAAGTCCAAAGGTCTTTGACCGAACGAGTATATGTTCAACAAAAATGTTTCTGACGTATCGAGTTTTAGTTCAGAGACAAAATTTTTCCTGAACCTTTCCTTTTCGGCCTCGTTCATTCCAGAACGCAATGCCTCCGACTCGCTCCAAGCCTCTGCAATCTCCTCAGGGTAATGCACTACCCACACAAAACAGTCCTGTCCCCAATGCGCTGATGTCCACCGTTCAAGAATCCTTATCGTCTCGTCAAACGGACTCGTTTCAGCACTGTATACTTCCTCACCAAAAACGCAAAAAGCACAAAAAAAACCCGCCGTGAATATCATGGCGAGTAATAATTTTCTCATGTCTCTCATGTCAATTAACGCTCTGTTCGGGCGGAAGCTCAAAGTCTCCTCCTGAACGGTTAACCGTTCCCGAATTTGTCGGCTCACCGTAAGCGTTGCGGTTGAAAACATCTCCCTTAATTATCGTGTCCTTATTGGGGTTATAACCTGACGAATCATCTAAGTTACTTCCTGCAGTTCTGGGAGGTGTAGTCGTTATGCTGTTCGATGTCTGGAGGCTTAGGGGTATGGGGTAACCTGAAACTGTGCAGTCTCCTGAAGTCTGAACGAAAGTTACCGAACCTGCAGGAATCTTTATCGAGTTGCCGCGAATAAATACACCGCTCACCAGTCCAACAGGCCCTAACAGTGCTGCACCTGCTATGCTTACTGCTCCGGCACCTATAACAGCACCTTCGCCCCTGTCACCTGCGCGCCTTGCCTCTTTGATAGCGTTTTGAGCGGCCTCGCCTACCCGTACCGGAGGTCTCTGAGGTCCGAGAGGTTTTAACTCGTTGAATGACAGTCTGACTTCTCCCGGAACTCCGAACATCCCAGGGCGTTTAACGGCTCTTACTTCTGTCAACAGTAATGATCCTGCAGGAGCTACAAGCGTTTGATTAACGATGAGGTCATTAGTGAGTTCGAGTCGGACTGAGTCACCTGCTTTCGATTTGGCAGGACTCAATTCGTCCATAAATCTGAACTTCATCGGAGTATCAGCAGGTATAGTAACTGGCATAGCTGTTACGGGATCCATGACGAGTGTTGCGAGAAGGCTCTCAACTCTCATGACTATGGGATTTCCTGCGCGCGATGCACCAGTGAGATTTGTTTCGAGGTCTTCGAGTCTTCTGGCTGCAGGTTCAGAGGCTCTTATTCTTTTGTCAACTACCCATTCGGCTACACCGAGCTTGAACATCATTGAGGGCTGTTCGTCAGTTCCTGTTTCGAGGAAGTTAAGTATAGCGGCATGTCTTTCAGCGATTGTACCGGGCAGACTTCTGCCGAATAAATCCTCTTCGACTTTCGAGAGCCTTTCAATCAATCCGCCCTTAGCGACATATCCGTATATTATCGTTTCAATCTGTCCCATCATCTGACGCGATGATCCTGCCTGTAAATCAGGGTCAGGCACTCCCTCAGACGCAAAGCACAAATTTGCAGTCAATACTAATACCAACGACAATATAAGCGCGGTTTTTACGGCTTTCAACATTTTTTATTAAACCTCCTTTGCTTTTTTCCTCATGTAATCAGACGCAGCATTAATGAATCCGTCGAATAACGGGTGAGGTCTTACGGGTCTTGATTTTAATTCACCGTGAAACTGTCCGCCTACATACCATATGTGTTCCGGTAACTCTATGATTTCGACTAAATCGCGTTCGGTGCAAACTCCTGCGATTTTGAGTCCTGCATTTTCGAGTCTTTCCCTGTAAGCGTTGTTGAACTCGTAACGGTGTCTGTGTCTTTCGGTGATGTGAAGAGTCCCGTAAGCCTGAGCCGATTTAGTTCCTTCGGCCAAGTCGCAGGGATAAGCACCGAGTCTCATAGTTCCGCCTAAATCGCTCAAATTCTCTTGTTCTTCCATCAGGTGAATGACGGGGTGAAGTGTTGCAGGGTTCATTTCCTTGCTGTGAGCGTCATGGAGTTTGCAAACGTTACGTGCAAATTCAACGGCCATCATCTGCATACCGAGACAAATTCCGAACAGGGGCACATTATTTTCACGTGCATATTTAGCGGCTGCGATCATACCTTCGACTCCTCTTGAGCCGAAACCGCCGGGAATCAATATCCCGTCAGCAAAACCTAAAGCCTCAGCAACGTCAGTACCCTCTAAGTCTTCAGCTTCAACTGAAATTATATTGACTCTTACGTTATGCGCTATGCCTCCGTGATGGAGTGCCTCAACAACGCTCAAATAAGCGTCTTTATGCTGAACGTATTTGCCTACCAGAGCTATTTTGACTTCCTCAGGAGGGTTCATGTACCTGTCAACGACTCTTGCCCAGTCGCTTAAATCGGGGTCATTCTCGTGAGGAAGACCGAGATATTTCAGGATTAAGTCATCGAGTCCTTCCCTGTGAAGACTTATAGGAACGTTATAGATTGTAGGTTCATCGCGCACTTCGATTACGGCTTCGGGAGGAACGTCGCAGAAGAGAGCGATTTTGTTTTTCATGTCCTGAGTCATAGGTTTGCTTGTTCTGCAGACGAGCATATTCGGGAGGATTCCTATTCGTCTGAGTTCCTGAACGCTGTGCTGTGTAGGTTTAGTTTTGAGTTCTTTTGCAGCTTCGAGGTAAGGTATGAGAGTTACATGACAGTAAACGACATTTTCGCGTCCTGCCCTTACAGCCATTTGCCTTATGGCTTCGAGGAACGGCTGACCTTCAATATCACCGACAGTACCGCCTATTTCGACTATGAGAACGTCAAGCCCTGTACCTGCGCGGATAATTCTTTCCTGAATGTCGTTAGTGATATGGGGGATTACCTGAACAGTTCCGCCCAAGTAATCGCCTCTTCTTTCTTTTTTGATAACGCTTGAATAAATTTTGCCTGTAGTTATTGAATTTTTCTCGCCGAGTGTCTCATCAATAAACCTTTCGTAATGGCCTAAATCCAAATCAGTTTCAGCTCCGTCATCAGTAACAAAAACTTCGCCGTGCTGAAATGGATTCATTGTTCCTGCGTCAACGTTAAGATACGGATCTATTTTGAGTATTGAAACTTTGAGACCGCGTTTCTTGAGCAGTGCGCCGATTGAACCTGCCGTTATTCCTTTGCCTAATGACGAGACTACTCCGCCTGTGATGAATACGTATTTAGACATTTTATCTGCTCAGGTATTTAATCGGGTTGACGGGGCTGCTGCCGTTCCTGACCTCGAAATGAAGGTGAGGGCCTGTTGAACGTCCTGTAGTACCGACTTTAGCGACTAACTGACCTGATGATACGTTTGCTCCTTTTCCGAATAATAATGTACTGCAGTGCGCGTAGAGCGTTGACTGCCCGTTATTGTGTTCAATGACCAATACTTTGCCGTAACCGCCCATCCAGCCCGAGTATACTACTCTTCCTGAACCTGCTGCTTTAACGGGGTCATTTCTTGATGCTTTGATGTCAATGCCTGTATGGAAATCCTTGCGTCTTGTAATAGGGTGCTGTCTCCAACCGAACGGGCTGTTAATCCTTCCCATTACGGGCCATCTGAATCCTGAAGCTCTGACTGCTACATCACTGCGGGTGCGTCTTTCTGGTTTAACCTGAGCGGTTTTCTGAGCAGGAGCTTTTTTAGGTTCGTTCTTTTTGACTTCAGCGGTCTTAACAGCAGAGTTATCTTTGCGTTCCCTGAGTGCTTCAGGTTTTGCGCCGGGCAGGAAGATTTCATCGTTTGCTTTGAGCGATGCAACATTGACTCCCTCATTAACGAGTCTGATTTTATTCATGCTGACCCTGTAACGCTTAGCGACTTCCTCAATTTTTTCGCCGTCCTTGAGGACATAGAATATACCGTCCTGATTAGGTATTCTGAGTTTTGCGCCGGGGCGTAAGGCAGATGAAGTTTTGAAGTTGTTGCTGCCTCTTATGGTTTCGGTGTCTACGTTGAGATTATGTGAGATTGACCAGAGTGAATCACCTGCTGCAACGATATATTCCTTCACTCTGACGGGTTCAAACTTTTCTTTGTTAGAGGCGACGATCATTTGCCGTCTGTGTACTTCGTCTAATGTATCCTCAGTTTTTTCGGGTGAACTCGGAATGAGAAGCAGCTGGTTCTCAGTGAGTTTGTTAGCGTCTTTGATGACGTTAGCTCTGATTATGTCCTGAACGGTGATATTACCGTAAGCCGAAGCTATATCCGATAAAGTTTCGCCGCTCTTAACAGCATGTTCACGCCATCCCGGTCCTTCTTCAGCGAGTACGGGCTGTTTAGGTTCTGCTGCGGCAACAGTAATTTCTTCGGTATAATCTTCTTCTTCTTCTTCCTCGTCCTCATGGAAAACGATGACTTTTCCGTTATCAACAGTATTCAAGGTTATGCTCTCGTAATCCGAAAGATATGATGGGAAAGGCCCGAACTCAGGCATAGTGCCGTTATCCTCAGCCTGTGCGTAAAGCTCAGGGTTATCTGTATTTTCTTCTGCGGTCTCTAACGGTATGACCTCTATGTCCAGAAGGCTGCGCGAGGAAGCGAAATTATCCTCAATACCTCCGTGAGCAGGTTCAACGCCAAGCCCTGAAGAAAAACCGCCGAAATGCCCTGCCGAAAACATAAGGAATGATGCCAGCCCGAATGTTAAACAAACAACAAAACCAAATCCCCAGCAGAAGCCTAAAGATGCTCCAACATGTTTTTTACCGCGTGGCTCAACTCTGTTCCGCCTGTAGTTGGTGGAAGAGTCCCATAGCCTTTCGCTGTCTGATCTCACAAACTATTCCTCCCGAACCTGCCGCACAATTACGTAATCAACGACATTCTAAAATTTTAATTACCTCTGAAATTGTAAAATAAAGTCTGGTCGATAAGTATTGTAACATAAATTCATATAATGAGAAATACTTACGGTCAATGACCTGTTCACCTTTTCTTGGCTGCGGCTATTATAACACAGGGTAAAATCAGGTATTCAGCGTATTTTAAGTGTTATTCTCCTCATCAATCCATAGCTGCCAAACTTTTCTCAAACGTTCTGACAGGCGGTGCGTTAATGAAGGAGAGACTCCTGCCGAACAAACACAGGCAGCAATGTTTTGAGAATTTATCATTGACGGGAAAAAGAAATCACATTCTTCCTGACAGTCCGCGACGTTAACAGGTATTAATTTTGACTTTGCTGTCCCGTAAACAAAATGATTGACTTCGCGGTTATCAGCTGCTGAAACAACGAGTGATATTTCAGAGGTTATATCTTCAGGGCGGAAAGGCCGTTTGATTCTGTGAGTGTTTTCTGGGAACTCAGGGGAGAAGTCAGGACTCACAGCTGTGATTTTCGCACCGCAGCGCAGAAGTGTATCGGCACGCCTTGAGGCTATGACACCTCCGCCGATAATAAGGACATGCCTGCCGTTAAGGTCGATCATCATGGGGAAGAATGGGGGACGTTTTGAGGTTGACAATGCCGAATGACTCCTTACTGTTATAATTCAATCAATGTAAATATTTTCGCAGGAAGTGAATGAAAATTGAAGAGGGGATTGAGATTCGCAGCAGCCGTTTTAATGCTGGTGATGCTCGCAGGAATTTCGGAGGCGGTAATAAGAGACGGAGCTATTCGCGGCAAAAGAGGGCTTTCGTTCGGTAACATATCGTACAATTTCAAAGGGCTTAACGTTACCATAAGCAACAGCACGAAATATAACGTTAATTTCAGAGGGACTATGATTTTTTTGGACAGGAGCTATAACGTAATAGCTAAGGCCGAACTGTTAAACGCGAGGATTAAACGG
>JAFTBA010000118.1 GCA_017458545.1 Synergistaceae bacterium
GCAGCTTCACGGTAAACCCTCCAAGTTTCAACACCGCCAAGCTCATCAGTCCCTGTTTCTTCGTGACGCTCATCGTCAACCGAACCGCTCACCTCTTATTCCTCCTTACCGGCAACAAAACTGTCCTTCACTATGCACACAACCTTCATGGGCAAAGTTATCGTCATGCTTTCCGGGGGATTGACCTGTGAGACCCATTCGGACGCAGGGATATGGCCATCCATTTTCGGCGGTGTCAAAACTCCTACTGGCAGACCACCCTCGCCTTTAAGGTACGCGAACATCTCCCTTATAGTCCGTCCTCTGTACTCTTCGGGAACATCGAACGCTGCAAAACTGTGACCGTCATCAGCTGCCGACAAAATATCCCTTATGAACGCTGATATACCTTCGTTCTGAGTACACATTGCCGTTATGTTGGCGATTAAACTGTCCGAATAAAGTATGTCATCAACATGAGCGTATTTAGCGTAGCGTTCATTGTCAGGGTTACGCAGTTCCATAACGGTGTACACATCAGGCGCAGTGTCTTCAACAGCCAGTGCCGTTAATATAGAATGCGAGTCATCTTCACCGAAATTAGGGTCGCCTAATATAACTGCGCTGTGTGCTTTCTGTATTCCTCCGCGCAAAAGCGTCTCCCTTTCGGAAGGATTACCCTGTACGAAAAATACATCGCTGCTTAAACCTTCGGGACGTTCCTTCGCTATTAATGCAGCCTGTGTACCTGTTGCAGTAAACTCACTGATTATGTGATGGCCTCTTACGTTCCAGCCGCATATCACTACATGCCCCTCAAATTTACACGTATTTATCCCCATCATCTCCCCTAATATCTGTCGTATCTTGCTGTTAATTATCCTCTGTAATACTTCGGCAAATACTACTCCGAGTATAGCTACTCCGAATATAGAAATCAGGAAAACTATTATCTTTCCGCTGAACGTGTGCGGATATGATGCAAATTCCCCCTGACCTATAAGCGTAAACATTATTGTCCATAACGAGTCAAAATATGACCCATTGAAACCCTTTTCCTGCCACCACACAAGAAACGCACTGAAAAACAACAAGCCCGCAAGGAGCATTAATACTCCTGCGAGCCTGTAATGCAGTGTCTTCGCTAATGACACTCCGCGTCTTGCGTTCTTTACGGTTTTAACGAAACTTTTTGCCGACATTGTTCTAGTCCAAAAAGTCTTTAAGTTTTTTACTGGGCTGTCTGAGTTTCCGCAGTGCTTTAGCCTCTATCTGTCTTATACGTTCGCGTGTAACGTTAAATTTTTTGCCTACCTCTTCAAGTGTGTATGAATGCCCGTCCTCAAGTCCGAACCTGAAATGCAGTACTTCGCGCTCACGTTCCGAAAGTGTAGCTAGCATTTCCTCAATCTGTTCGTGAAGCAAATGACCTGCAGCAGCTTCGTCAGGACTCGGCAGTTCATGGTCTTCAATGAAATCGCCGAGCTGTGAATCTTCCTCCTCGCCTATAGGTGTTTCGAGTGAAACGGGTAACTGTGATATTCTTCTTATCTCCTCGACTCTTGAAGGCTCAATGCCCATTTTAGCGGCAATTTCTTCGTCAGTAGGTTCGCGTCCTAATTCCTGAACTAACTGTCTGGACATTCTGACCATTTTGTTGATGGTCTCAACCATGTGAACGGGGACTCGGATAGTTCTTGCCTGGTCAGCTATAGCACGGGTTATAGCCTGACGTATCCACCATGTTGCGTAAGTGCTGAACTTGAAACCCCTTCGGTAATCGAATTTCTCAACTGCTCTGATTAACCCTAAGTTGCCCTCCTGAATAAGGTCAAGGAATAACATTCCGCGTCCTATATATTTCTTTGCTATGCTTACTACGAGTCTCAAATTAGCGTCAATGAGTCTCTTTTTTGCATCGACATCGCCGTTCTCCATTCTTTTTGCGAGTTCAACTTCTTCAGCGGCTGTTAAGAGTGAGACTTTGCCGATTTCACGCAAATACATTCTGACGGGATCTGTTAAGGGAATGTCATCGAGCTTTCCTATTTCGCTGTCAACTGTAGGTATAAACTCCTCGCGTGATTCCGTAGCAACAGGAACTTTACCGATACTGGCTTTGTCGACAACATCAATACCCATCTCCTGAAGGTTCGTGAATATCCTGTCGAGAGTATCAGCGTCCCACGTTTCAACAGGTACATGACGCTCTATATCATCATGTGTTACATATCCTCTTCCTGTTCCCTCGTCAATAAGTGTTGATACTCCGCTGTTCTTGGAAGATGGAGCTGCGCTTTTTGATTTTGTTTTTGATGCTGTTAATGCTGATGTTGATATTGATACTGACTCTGTTGTATCTTTTTTCTTAGCCAAGTTATATGCACCATCCTTTTAATCTAATCTCTGACCGTTATGCTTAATGCCGTTCCCATAAACGGCGGAAATTCCTCATGCGATGCTCCTCCGACAATTTCCTTAGTACCGTCAAGTTCAAATTCGGAAATTATACCGCTTGCCGCAATATCATAAGGGTTATCGTTCTCCCAGACCATAAAGAAACGGTCATACCCGAATTTTTCAGCGAAATATGACTGACCTTGTGTGCCCGTGAATTTGTTGACATCTTCGAGCACGCGAGACAACAAACGCAGATAATCCGCACAATCATAAAACGGATCATCTCCTGCAACGGCTATAACTTTCGCTGTTCCCTCGAAAATTCCGTGATTCCAGATTGAACACGCTGTTATTCCTGCGCTCAGACCGCTCTTGAAACCGCCCAGACCCATAGATAATATAACAGCTTTTTCGACTTTTTCGGAGTAACCCAGAATCATCAGGAAGCCCAGATTAAGAAAATTATCGGGCTGATACCTGAAGAAATTTTCGCGGGGAAGATTTCCCACACACCCTGTCAACGGCGAGGCCATGAAGAAAAATTCGCTGTCCAGATCCATACATGAGCCTGCGATGCTGCGAAGGGTTGAGCTGTAAAACCTGTTGACCGATACAGGCTGATAATCTTTCCCGAAAGGAAACCACGAAGATATTTCTACCTGCAGCTCACTGTTCCAGAAAGGTAATATCAGCTTGCTGCCTCCGATGTTTCGCGCTCCTGTTTCTCGCGGATTACTTTAACGACGCATTCAACGAGCTGTGTAATTTCGGGTTTGGTTACCTGATAATTAGCACCTACGCTTGCGGCCTTGTTCTTTATGTCGTTGGCCATGATTGATGAGAATACTATTATCGGTATGCTCTTAGTATCAGGGTTTTCCTTTATGCGTCTGGTCAGAGTAAGTCCGTCAAGTCTGGGCATTTCAACGTCAGTAATAAGAAGATCGCAGTGTTCTCCTGCACCGACAATGGCATCGTAAGCGACTTTGCCGTCAGGACAGATATGCAGGTCAGTGAAACCGCTGGCCATTAAAGCGTCCTCGACCTGTTTGCGTATTAACGGCGAGTCTTCTGCAACGATGATGTGATAATCGCCGGGGTGTCCTACGCCTTCCATCATGGCAACGGCTTTGCCCGGGTCTCCCGAATGCTGAATGACTAACTGAGGGCTTATTGTCTGAACGATTGCTTCATAATCGAGGAGAAGAACGTTGCGCGAATCTCTTTTGATGACGTAGAGAATCCAATCACCTAAATATTTTCCCGTCATGCTTGCGTCAAGGTCTTCGGATTTGATTCTGTAAATACGTTCGACGGCATCAACTACGAAGCCTAATTTGACCTCGTTAAATTCTGCTATGATAACTTTGCTCTGTTCCATCGGCGTAACAGGAGGTATACCTAAGAAGATTCTCAGATCAACCATCGGTAAGACTTCTCCGCGTACTGATGTAATACCGATTAAAGCGACGGGAGCATCAGGTATTGAACGAACGCCGGGCCAGCGTAATATCTCTCGTGTTTTATCAACGTTAATTGCAAAAGACTGATCGCCGAGAACGAATACGACTAATTGCCATTCATTAGTTCCGGCTTCAGTGGTAACTTTTTTTACTTCCTGCATTTTCTGATTAAGGCCTCCGCTCCGGATAATAAAAACAAAGCTGACATATTATTGTATATATTATCACACTGAACCCCCCGCGACCAAAGTTGTTGGAATTGAAATGCTAAAGAGCATCATTCGAGAAGTTTGTTATTAAAGTTTCCGCCTATTGCAGGGCAATAGTTCTGTTAATCTTCCTTCGATAACTGCTTTATATGCTTTCTTTTGGTAAAATAGAGTTAAATTTTTCACGGAGAGTGATAAACGAATTATGGCGGCGATAATCGCACCCAGAGGCACAAGGGATATATTACCTTCCGAGTCATGGAAGTGGTCATACATAATCAACACGGCTTCAAAAACAATGAGTGATTTCGGTTTCAGCGAGATACATCTTCCGATATTTGAACACACCGAATTATTCTCGCGCGGTGTCGGCGAAACAACTGACATTGTTGAAAAAGAAATGTACACGTTCACAGACAGGGGAGGACGCAGCATAACCCTCCGCCCCGAAGCAACAGCAGGAGTAATGAGGGCAGTAATCGAAAATAACCTCTGCGCTCAAGGCGCAAGTGCAAAGCTCTGGAACTGGGGACCTATGTTCAGACACGAGAGACCTCAGAAAGGACGTTACCGCCAGTTTTTTCAGATTGATGCCGAATGCTTAGGGATTGCAGGTGCTATGGCTGATGTTGAAGTCATTTCACTGAGCCTTGAGATCTTCAGGAGACTCGGTCTCAGGAATCTCGAAGCCGTCATTAACTCGGTAGGCTGCGAGAAATGCAGACCCGTTTACCGTCAAAAACTCGTCGAATACTTCACTTCTCACACCGATGAACTCTGTTCAACATGCAATGACAGACTCAGCCGTAACCCTCTCAGAATACTAGACTGCAAAAATGAATCGTGCGGTCATGTTGCTGACGGTGCACCCGATATTTTCGACTCACTGTGCGATGAATGCCGTGAACATTTCGCTGAGGTCAGAGCAGGACTCGAACGCTTAGGATTCACGTACACTGTCAACAAAAGACTCGTTCGCGGATTGGACTATTACACGAAGACTGCCTACGAAATACTGTCCGGTGATTTGGGAGCGCAGAATGCCGTTGCAGGAGGAGGACGTTACGACAATCTTTCGTCTGCAATCGGAGGAGGTAAAATCCCTGGCGTAGGTTTCGCGTGCGGACTTGACAGGGTAGC
>JAFTBA010000119.1 GCA_017458545.1 Synergistaceae bacterium
AAGGCCTATGAGGTATTAGCAGAAGTTTCCCTCTGTTGTCCCTCTCTGACAGACAGCTTCTCATATATTACTCACCAGTCCGCTGCTCCGTGAAGTCATACCCAGCACTGGTTCAAACTTCCGTCGCTCAACTTGCATGTGTTACGCACGCCGCCAGCGATTATCCTGAGCCAGGATCAAACTCTCAGTATTAATTTGTGAGATTTATGATTCTTGGCTTCAATAATCGCAAAAACAAAAACTTACATCTCATCTGTAAAATTGCTCTGTCAATATACTCGAAATTATATTACCATTTCGCTTTGTTGTTGTCTCAGAGTTCTTCGGCTCTTCTCCTCTCGGAGCGTCTGCCTCTCTCAAGCGCAACAAGAGAAATTATACCCGACTTTTTCACAATGTCAACACCCCCAAAATTTTTTTAACAGCTGCACCTTAACAAAGCGCAATATTGTGCTGTAATATTGCTTCGGAAGGAGTGATAAAAATTGATGAAGGATGTAATCGACTGCATTCCGTCAAAAGCATTAAGGGATTATTTGAACATTCACCCTTTGGAACTGTCAGTGCTGCAGGAAGCTACTATAGTGAGTGAGTACTCAACAAGAAAAAAACAGATCGCATTGTTCAAAAAACTGGCGGACAAAACAAATTCAGAGGCCGAAAAATTATTACTGAACACAGCAATAACAGACTTGCAACAGCACCCCGATATGGAAAGCGGTTACATGAAAAATACATGTGAGGTTTACGAAAAGAATTTCCCTCATGAGGGCTTCCCTTTGTTTCCGTTCCTTGAGATCTGTAACTTACCCGTTCTGTTCAAATCAGGCGATGTCATCAGAAGTAATGAATGGTTCCACAGCGATACGTATTGTGTCGGTATAGGCCCGTCTCTAAAAGAGGGGAGGTGCGATTTCTCTGATGAATGTTATCTGTGTTACCCAGTTTCTTACCCTGCGAGAAATCAAGATGATTTAGCGTTGTGCCACGTACATATAGATATTTGCGAGGCCGACACCGCATTAACCGATACGCTGACGAAAAAACAGAAGAAAAATCTGAACAGAATTAGGGAACTTATTGCTTCGGATAATTACGAGCTTAAACACCTCAGATAAAAATAAAAATCCCCCTGCCTTAACGACAAGGGAATTTTTTTTATTTTTTACTTTTTTACGTTTACCCAACGAACGCTCTATAGATAGCCCTCACAGCACGTTCAAAATCATCATTCAATACACCTATAACAATATTCAGTTCACTCGCTCCCTGATCTATCATTCTTACATTAACCCTCGCGTCAGCAAGTGCCTTGAATATCTTGGCCGCAGTACCCGTCTGAGACTTCATGCTCCGTCCAACAACAGCAATCAGAGATATTCCTGCTTCAACCTCAACAGACTCAGGCTCAACAAACTTGGCGATTCGACTCAATACATTCTGCTCATGCTCAATAAATTTCGACTCCTGCACTATCACCGTCAACGTATCAATCCCTGAAGGCAAATGCTCAAGAGGTATACCGTTCTCCTCGAAACACTGCACTACCTTCCTGTAGAAATCAATCTCTGTGTGCATTAAGTCCTTAGCGATTACTATTGAACAAAAATCTTTACGTCCTGCTATTCCCGTGATTGTGTACTTTGAACGCCTCGCAGTGTTCCCGACTATCCACGTCCCCGAATCTTCGGGCCTGTTAGTGTTGCGAATGTTTATCGGAATACCGGCACTCTTCGCAGGAAATATAGCGTCCTCGTGCATAACGCTCGCTCCCATATAAGCAAGTTCACGCAGTTCACTGTACGTTATGCTCTCAATCCTCGCAGGATTCTCAACAACATGAGGGTCTGCCATTAACAGCCCTGATACATCTGTCCAGTTCTCATACACTGCAGCCCTGCACGCCCTAGCTACGATTGACCCCGTAATGTCAGAGCCTCCACGCGAAAATGTATGTATCTTCCCGTCAGGCATTGACCCGTAGAAACCGGGTATCACCGCGCCAGTTGAACATCCTTCGAGCCTCGCACCCAGTATGGGGTAAGTCTTAGCTCCGTCAAAATTACCCTCAGCATCAAAGAATATCACTTCGGCAGCGTCAATAAACTCATACCCTAAAAATTTGGCCATGATTAAACCGTTAAGATATTCACCGCGCG
>JAFTBA010000120.1 GCA_017458545.1 Synergistaceae bacterium
GTGAACTGAATCTCGACCCTCAATCGGCAATTAACAGACTCGACTCAGCATTAGCCCTCATCGAATCGTCAGCACCAAAATCAAACCGTCCTCATGTATTTCTTGAGGCAACATCAAGAGAACTTCATACATGTTCACGGGACTCATGGGCTGCGAAACTGATTGAGCTTGCTGGAGGAATTAACATTGCGGAGGACGCAGTGCCGCTGCGTTCCGGGAGTGCTATTGCTCCTTACGGTGTCGAAAGGGTTTTGAGGAACGCTGAGAGTCTTGACGTTTATATTATTCAGACGGGTGCAATGAACTCAGCGACTCTCAGGGAATTTCGCGCAAGGGAATGGACAAAAGCACTTGGCCGTGTGAAAGTTTACGAAGTTCCCGAAAGAGACATAAGCCGTCCTTCACTTTTAGGACTCGAACGGGGCGGAACTAAATTAGTACACATATTCAGAGGAGATGAATAACTTATGCCGGGAAAATTACAGCCTGATGTTTTGCGTGAGAGCGTTCTGGATTTCACTGGGGCGTTAAGAGATGACCTTCTTGTGGGCGGAGGAATAGGTGAGGACGCTGCATTGATTAGCGTTCCCAAAGGAATATTAGTTGCAGCTTCAGACCCTGTAACAGGTGCAGGCAGGAATGCAGGTAAATTACTCGTCCACATTAACGCCAATGATGTTGCCTGTAAGGGTGCAGATCCTTCATGGCTGGTAGTAACGCTGATAGTTCCCGACAGATTAGGGGTAACGTTCATTCGGGAAATAATGAGAGAGATTCACGAGACCTGTTCCGAAATGGGTATAGCTGTTGCAGGAGGACATACCGAACTCACAGACCGTTACGAACAGCCTGTTATTTCGGGGACAATGCTGGGCATAACACGTCATGAACTTAGCACTAAGAGAATCCGTGAAGGAGATGTGATACTTGTTACGGGACATGCAGGTCTCGAAGGAATGAGCATAATTGCAAACGACAGACCTGATTTAACAGCTGACATATTCAGTGATGAAGAGATGAATGTTATACGTTCGTGGGGCAATAATTTTTCTGTTGTTGAACCTGCGAAAATACTGCGTGAATTTGCGCGTTACATGCACGATCCTACTGAGGGCGGAATCAACGGGGCATTATACGAAATGCAAGAGGGCAGTAACTTAGGGATTGAACTCAGGCGTGAGGATATACCTGTTTCGCCTTTAACGTTAAGGGCAGCGGAGAAGTTAAGATTTGACCCGTTCAACCTAATATCATCCGGAATGCTAATCGCTGTTGTTCCTCCTGAGAGTGTTAATGAGGCACAGGCCATGTTAAAAGCTAAGGGCATTGGGTCAGGCAGGGCAGGAAGATTCGTTTGCGGCAATAAAATACCGTTCAGCACTCACGAAGAATTATGGGGGATTCTTAACCTGAACCGTCATTCGTAAACGTTATTTTTTCTTCGTGAACGCAGACTCAAATATCTTTTTTCATGACCTGACTTCTGAAATAATATACTCAGGAGGTGTATAGATTTGATTATTGTCTCTAAGTTCGGCGGAAGTGTAACATCAAATGTTGAAGGAATTAAACGCGCTATGGAAATCGTTAAGTCAGATCCTTCACGCCGTTACGTTATAGCCTCAGCACCCGGCGCAGTCTCTGGCGATCCCGGAATAACTGACCTGCTGTTCATGTGTCATTCGGCTTCCGCAAGAGGTGAAGAATGTAATGAGCTTATCGCTAAAATTTCAGAGTGTTACGGGAATATTGCTGACGGTCTCGGAATTAAATTTGATGTTGACGGTGAAATCACAGGATTGAAGAAAGATTTAGCGTCAGGTAAGAGCCTCGACTACATTGGGAGTCGGGGCGAGTACATCATGGGTAAAATCCTCGCAGAATATCTCGGCTGGGAATTTGTTGACCCTTCGGAACTGATTTTCTTCAACTCTGACGGAACATTGAACGCTGCAAAAACTTTCAGTACTGCGAAAGCAAAGCTCGGTTTACTGAACAACGCAGTCATACCCGGTTTCTACGGCTCAATGCCTGACGGGAGCATAAAGACATTTCCGAGAGGGGACGGCGACTCATCGGGTGCAATCGTAGCCCGTTCGGTTAATGCCGACTTATTTGAAAAATGGAGCGAGACTGCGAAAACTTACAGTGCTGATCCGTCCGTTATACCTAATCCCCAAGTCATAAGGCACATAACATACGAAGAAGCCGTTGAACTGAATTATGTAGGGATAAACGCTATCAGGGACAGCGTTATATTCATGCTGAAAGAGGCAGGAATACCGTTAAAGATATGCAGCATTCGTGACGGCGGTGATGCCGGAATGATGGTAAGTGCTGAACTTCCAGAAGGTGTTTCGCGTAATGCTGCGGTCTGCATAACAGGACGCAGGAATTACTACATCATTCACATCAGTAAATACGGCACTAACAAACTTTACGGTTTCGGTGAAAAACTTTTCGGTCTTTTCTCAAAATATCATGTTCCCTGCGAACACTGTTTATCAGGAATACACAAAATTTCAGTAGTCGTTAAGTCGCAGGCGTTTATTCTTCATCACAGGCAGCTTCTTGAGGAAGTAAAACAGGTGCTTGAAACTGATTCGATAACGGTTGAGAATAATTTATCGCTTATTGCCGTAATCGGTCACGGAATGAAGAATGTACCCGGGACGTTTGAGAGCCTCTTCTACCCTCTCGCTAAAGAAAAAATCAACGTTCGTATGATAGACGAGGGAGCTGATGACCTGAATATAATCATCGGAGTATCGGACAGCGATTACAATAAAGCCGTTCAGACTCTGTATGACTATGTTATTCTGAAAA
>JAFTBA010000121.1 GCA_017458545.1 Synergistaceae bacterium
CTACCAACTGAGCTATCCCGCCCTGAATTGTCAATGATTTAAGTTTTATTGGCGGGGCCGACGAGACTTGAACTCGCGACCTTCGGCGTGACAGGCCGACACTCTAAACCGACTGAGCTACGACCCCGCGTAGTTAAATCATTACTGGTGGGCGAAGCAGGGTTCGAACCTACGACCCCCTGCGTGTAAAGCAGGTGTTCTACCGCTGAACTATCCGCCCTGCTCGAACAACAAAAGGTATTTTAGCCTTCAGTCGCTTTTCTGTCAAGCACACGTGTTAAAGTGAAACGTAAGCCTTCACACTCTGATTTACAGTCAGCAGTAAAACCACACTTCACAAGGACTCTTTTAGAGGCTTCATTGTCCGAGTCAGTCTCAGCTGTGATTGAGGTTAATTCAGGATTTCGGAACGCCCATTCACAAACCGCTTTGACTGTTTCTGTTGCGAAACCCTGATTTTGATATTCTTCGGAAATTCCGTAGCCTATTTCCGCCGTGCCTTTTGCGTCAATACCTTTGAAGCATAGTCCGCCTATATTCGTTCCGTCATGAAGCTCGATTATCCACAGCGCATACCATTCACGTTTGTCCGGGTGCTGAAGGGAATTTTCGAGCATTTCGGTGTAAGCTGCTTTCAGTCCGTCATCAGTCTGAGAAGCAATTAGAGACTCCATTTGATTTTTCGAGGCCGGATATATTCTGAGACGTTTTGTTTTTATCATGATAACGTTTTCATGTACGCTTCAATTTCTGCCCAAGTCTTTTTCGCAGCACCGCCTAATGTGTTGAAGTAGTCATTGCAATTTTTCAATGAGCGTTTGACGTTCTCAGGCTCAAGGCATTCACACCAAGCGCGAGCGAGTTCGGAGTCGTTGTGAACGCATATAGCTGCGCCCATCGAGTCCATTCGTTCAGTGTCGGGAAAATCCGTCATGCACGGCCCGTGTACAGCAGGCAGTCCGAACAGTGCAGGCTCAAAAGGATTCTGTCCTCCCTTCTGAACGAGGCTGCCTCCGATGAACACGGCATCGCTCGCTGCGTAAAGGTCGAAGAGTACTCCTATCCTGTCAACAACAATAATGTCAGCATCGTTGTGTTCGGGGTCAATCCGTGAGAGAAGTTCAGCGCGAACGTCCTCATACGGTAATGCCGATGCTATAGTCATCAGTGCCCGTTCAGGATGTCTGGGAACTATAGCGAGTCTTGCTGAGGGGAATTTACGTCTCGCAGTCCTGAACGCTGAGATTACGATCTCATCCTCTCCTGCGTGAGTGCTTCCTGCTGTGAAAAGAGGGGCATCACCTTTTTTGAGCCAGCCCCATTTTTCAGGGCCTGTGTTTTTTCTGCGGTCGAGCAGCGTATCAACTTTGCAGTCCCCCGTAACAATAATCTTCTCTGAAGGAACACCAAGTGCCAGAAATTTCTCTTTATCATCGTTGAAACGTACCATTAATTTTGCGAGGCAGTTAAGTATTCCGCGCCAGAAAAATTTTGTGCGTTTGAGTCTCCCGAAACTTTTTTCGGAGAGTCTTCCGTTAGCAAGGAACGAAGGTATGTTACGTGCTTTTAACTGAGTCAGAATCTCAGGCCATAATTCTGTCTCCATAGTGATGTATATAACGGGCTTTATCGAGTCGAGCGCACGCGATACAAATTTGCGCGAGTCAAAAGGGCTGTATATTATACGGTCAACAGTTCCCGACAATAATTTATGAGCCATTTCACGGCCTGTAGGTGTTACGGTTGAGATTACGCAGGGGTAAGGGCTTCGTGATTTTATTCGGCGGATTAACGAGCTTGCCGATTGAACCTCACCGACTGATACGGCATGAATCCATACGGGATTATCGGGGATATTTTCGACACGGCCTGTGCGTTCTGAAATGTCATTCCTGTATTTGCGTTTTAACAGCTGCAATCCTCCAAGTGAAAAGAATGTGCTTACGATTGAACGGTATATGCACATTCCTGAAGGTGAAGCGTCAGTTTTTTTCCTGTCAGTCAAAAAATTTTACCTCCTCATTCTTTCCTTATGAGGGGTATTATATATTCAGCACAAAAATTTTTTTCCTTCAAATTCGCAGACTGAGTGTAATACAGGTTATAATAGGTCTCAATTTTTCATGACGGAGGAATCTCGCCTTGTCTCTCAGAAGAGGACTCATCATATTCATACTGTTAGCGTTCGGAGTTAGTGCATTAATTATTTTCCGAAGCGTTGACGAGGGAACTGTACGCTCATTACTTGCAGCCGACAAACTGAAATTACTTCTCGCTTTATTCATCGTGTTCGCAGCATGGGTATGCGACTCGGGAAGGTTCTGCGCACTCTCATACGCGGCTCACGAAAACGTCTCATTCAGACTCGGAATAGTTTTGACGTGGCTCAACTACTTCGGCAGTGCCGTTACCCCTATGCAGTCAGGGGGAGGACCTTTTCAGGTTTACGCGCTCTACAAACGGGGCGTACCGGTAGGAAAAGGAATCGCCATCACATTAATGCGTACTATGCTGACGGTTTTAATACTGTCGCTGGCAGTGCCTATAGCTTTAATGCTTGACCCTGAAATTCTAGCAGGCAGTCCGTTCCTTAAAGGGTTAGTGTTCTACGTGTTCATAGTGATACTTGCAACTTGGGCATTCATAGCGTTCACTGTGATCAAGCCTGAAACCATCAA
This sequence comes from Synergistaceae bacterium, assembly GCA_017458545.1. Lineage (GTDB taxonomy): Bacteria > Synergistota > Synergistia > Synergistales > Aminobacteriaceae > JAFUXM01. Next base: position 2,679 of record JAFTBA010000121.1, read on the forward strand.
AAAACTGAGTCA
>JAFTBA010000122.1 GCA_017458545.1 Synergistaceae bacterium
GTTTTCACCGCGCCAAATCATAATCTTAAAGATTAAATCTGTTAAGGGTATAACTTTGAGCCTCTGCAATGCTGTTACAGCACCTGCCGAATACTCAACAGCAAATACAGCCAATGACATGAACATGAAGATATATTTTTGTGAGTCGGTGTTGAGTGCTTTGTGAACCTCGTATGCACTCAGTATCAGCAGAAGGCACAAGGCAATTCCCAAAGTGAACCCTAATGCCCTCATCATAGCGTTAGTGCTTATGCCGGCCTCTCCGAAATAAATGAACTCCCTCGTAAATTGCAGCACAGGAGGTACTAGGAACGTTAATGAGACAGCGATTAACACCGACAGTGAGAACACAGTGATGACATGAAGAATATTCTTCCTGACTACTGAGGCGGTCAGCACAAAAACTAATGATACTATGCTTAAAGCTGATACCCAAACGGTTAGCCATCTGTTGAACCACATCAGTAAGAGATTCATACCGCGAGGGTCATACAGTCTGACTGCGAAAACTATGAAGCCCGATATTATTCCGAGAACAGTAAAAATTACGGTGAGCTTTTTCCGTGAAGACATCATCGAAAAGCTGAAGATTATTCCCAAAAGAATTGAGAAAGCAGCTAAATGATCCGTTACCGAGACAAGATACTTTAGAATTTTCTACACCTCCCATAACAAAAGCAGAAGGTCCGCTCTTTAATTCAGCGAACCTCTGCAAAATTTTCCTGTTGATTAAGCCTGAACTAGTCGCTTAACTGTTCGCCCGTGTAATTCCAATCGAACTCGACTTTGTGAGTCTGGAAGAACTCTTTTGCGCCTTCCTTAGCAGGTACGCCCGTCTCGGGATCAATGTGAAGGAGGTAATCGGTCGGAGGCTCAATGATGAAACGGTGTTTGTACGGGCCTACGGGTAAACCTTTGGCGATGTTAGCACCGTAATGGGGGCCGTCGTCAGCGTTCATGGGCATGAATGAGCCTGACATTACTACAGTGCCGTCAATCTTGGCGATCTCGTACTTGACCGTCAGATAAGCAGGCCAAATATCTTCGCCGTTACCGAAACCGTAAGCAACTGCATACTTGGGTATGAAGTGAATATCTGCCTCAAGGTGCATGTCAGATTCTTCGCGTGAGAGTCCTTTACCTGCAGGGTACATATCTACTGCCTGGAAATAAACTGCCGCAACGTTGTAAGGCCCTACCTGAGTCTCGCCGATAGGTATTTCCTCGAAACCTGCTTCGCCCGGTTTAACCGATACGGCCTGTGCACCGAATGCCGCTGATGACAGCGCGAGAGTGAGAACGAATACTGCGATAATGAGTTTCTTCATGATAAAAACTAACCTCCTGATAAATTTTTTTGTTACTGTTACTGTCTATAAACACCCTGTATTATTTCGCAGGGGATTTATCCTTTTTCCTGAAAATGTGAGGCAGCATAGTCCATACTGCAGCGATTACGAGCATGATTTGAGGAATTAGAGTCTCTGCCCTGTCGTAAATGCTCAGTATCTCAATGCTAAATCCTTTCATTGCAGGTATAACCGTTCGGCCTGTAATCACATCTGCCTCAGTGAGTTCAACAACACCCTTGCCCATGAACGATATGCACATTAGGAAAAGCAAAATGCTCGTGAACATGAAGAACGCCCTGAGCGGTAACCTCACGCTGAAATACCTGAAGCACACCCATACGATTACGAGGACCAATATTCCTGCGCCTATACCGTAAGCAATATAAACAGGGTTACTCATACCTCCCGTGAACGCCGCTGAATAGAACAGTATTAACTCAGCGCCCTCTCTCATTACAGCGATGAACGCCGCGAAAATTAATGTCCATTGTGATTTGCTGTCTATTGACTGCTGAACTTTGCCGCTTATGTAATTCTCCCAAGCAATAGTGTCAGCCTTTGAGAGCATCCAGTTGCTGACGTAGAACAGAACTGCAACCGCCAAAAACATCGTCCAGCCCTCTAAGAGTTCTCGGGCAACACCGCTCTGTTCACCCATCATGTACTCCAGGAACCATGCGAGTATTACGCTTGCTATGATTGCTGCGAATGAACCGAGATAGACTCCTTTGAGCATGTTTTTGTTGCCGGTCTTGATGAGGTAAGCGACTATTGCAGCGATGACGAGTATTGCTTCGAGTCCTTCCCTCACCAGAAGACCGAACGCCGTTAAGAACGTAAGCCAGTCCCTGTTGACGGGTGCTTTGGGTGCTGATGGAGTCGTAGTAGCTGCTGTTGACGGTGAAGGCTCAGTGACAGTTGTTGATGTCGTTGACGCTGAAGCAACGAGTGCAGGGCGAGGAACCTGAGTCTCCGCGTAAATTTTTTCGCCTGCGTTATCGGGGTCAGTGATTTCAGACTCGCCGTCCAAGACCATAGCGTCCTTGTAAATTTTTATTTTGAGGTCTTCGATCTGCTGAATGAGTGATGATTTTTCTTTTTCCTGATTGCCTAAGAGTACGTGTTTGATGTCCCTGAACTGTCCTTCTATGTGATTGACTCTTGCGGCTGAAATTGCATACATAACGGTGCTTTCAAAGCCCTGAACTTCGTAATACTTGAAATAAGCATCATTGACGTTATTGTAAGCGTCCTTGTATTTGTCGTTCTGAACGTTATTGATTGCCGAGTTAAATTCGAGAGCCATATCTGCGGCAACACCGCGCCAATTATCATAATGCTTTTTCTTTTTGGCGGCCTCTGAATTTTCAGCGGAAGCCAGCACTACAGTGAGCAACATTAACACAAGCCCTGCATAATAAGCAAAGCCCCTCTTATTCTTCAACAAGTGAGGTCAAACTCCTTCTGTGAAATGAAAATTACATACGTCAAACTTTTTTGACGAAGAGAATTTTACCAGTGCTTAAATTTGCGGTCAAGTTTTTTTGTTAATAGGGGCAAACTTTTTCAGAGTATTATCGGTTCCGGTAATTTGTCTTTAGCTTTGAGGAGCAGCGTTGAATTTGTGCGCAAATTCAGCATGTCCTCAGTCAGTGCGAATGAAGGCATATAGCTGCGTATTATGTTTAAGCCGTGTTTGTTGAGGGTAATTCCTGAGAGGGTTAAAATTTTTTTGAGCCTGTGATTTCGTGTGATGCCCCTGACTGTTCCGGGATTGTCGGTGAAAAGTTTGGGAGGGTTTGAAGTTATGAGTATGTTAATGTGATTGTCAACTTTATAATCCGAGTGAAGTAACGCATTAACAAACACTTCAGTTAAAGCCTGAGAGCATTCGTACGACAATGGAGCTGTGAGTCTCGGCAGTATATCGGTATAAGCCCTCCAAATGTTATGCCTCTCAATTTCAACATGGCCGTGCGGATAATCGAGTACCGCACTCACGTTCAAAGCCCCTCCGAACATTAACAGCCCTGCAAACGTCAGGTACTTCCCCGAAAACACTCCGCACCGTCTCAAAAATTCATCGCGCTGAAATCTCTTCATCTCACCGTTAAGCTCAGTAACCCTCTCATAAAATTCACTGATACATTTTTCGTTGACGGCCGTGTCTTTAACGGGGAAATCATCGCGCGAAAACTCATGTGAATCTCCTGCCATTAACGATTTAGCCCTTAACCCTGAAATTAAGTTCTGACCCTCAACACGCCTGTAAACCCTCCCGTTTAACGTCAACGGTCTTTTGTGCCACACTAACGGAGGAATGATGAGGGTTGTTGTACTGTTTGAGGTCTCTGAAGTGTGAGGGATTTCGGAAGGGATTAAGTGTTCCGGATTGAAACCTTCACAGATGATTTCACCGCCTGAAGAATTAGCGAGGGCATTAACAGTTTCAGGGATACGGTATTCATTATCCCTGCCGAAAACCTCAATGTCATACTCACCTGTAATAATCCCTGCCCTTAATGAATAATCAATCACTTAAATCTCCGTTCAAAAGTTTTTCAGCATATTATAATTTACCTCAAAACTTTTCATTCAAACGGGGTGAATTAAGATTAAGAGTTTTCTTATTGTTGACGGGCACAGCCTTGCTCATAGGGGGTTTCACGCCGTTAATGTAAACCTCACTGCCCCTGACGGAACTCCTACTGCAATGATCGTAGGATTCATGAACATGTTATACAGGGTACAGGACGAATTTATGCCTGACTGTACTGTTATAGTCTTCGATGCTCCGGGAAAAACATTCAGGCACGAATTGCAGAGCGATTACAAAGGGTCAAGGAAACCTTTAGCCGATGACCTGAGAATACAGATACCGATACTGCAGGAGTTATTAAGGTTCTGCGGTTATAAGGTAGTAATTGAACAGGGAGTTGAAGCTGATGACGCTGCAGCTTCAATAGCAAGACTTGTTCGGAGCAAAGGTGATGAAGCAATAGTGCTTTCGTCCGACAAAGATTTATTTCAGATTTTGGGTAACGGCATAAAAATGCTGCGCCCCGTCAAAAACGGAATCTCAGGTGCTGAACTTTACGATGAGGATTCATTCTTCAACGAATACGGATTCAGTCCTTGCTCAATGCCTGATTACCTAGCAATAACGGGCGATACTTCCGACAACATTAAGGGTGTTTTCGGTATAGGTGAGACAGGTGCAAAAAAAATACTGGCCGTTTATCCGACAATCGAGTCGGTTTACAATTCATTAGATGAGCTGCCGAAGTCAGTACAAAAAAAATTCATCGCTGCAGGACGCGATAATGTCATATGGACACGCGATAACCTCACTAAGTTAAGGGATAATATTTTTGATGACGATGCTGATTTTCTTGAGGGGTGCATGAACGTTGAAACCGATTTCGTTTCGGCTGAGACTTTAGCGTTAAGGTTAGGATTGACGCGCGTACTCAAACGCATAGGAAGCGATAAGATACCTTTACCGCGTGAGTTTTTCCCGACTGAACGCTCAAGTAAACCCGAATGCGAAATCATCACAACCGATTACAAAAGTGAGCTACGAAATTCACCCGAAAAATTCAGCGGTCTCAAAAATATCTGGGACTTGAAAACCGCTTATTACCTTCTTCACCCTGACGTAACA
>JAFTBA010000123.1 GCA_017458545.1 Synergistaceae bacterium
ACAATGACTACAGCAGTAATGGAAGCTGAAAGAACCGTTAAGACCGGGAATGTTATTCTCGATATGGAGATACCGTTATTATCTGATGAGCAGCTTGAGAAACTCGCGGACTACGCTAAATATCTAAGGTGGTCGGCTGAAAATGATGATGACGACGATTGGGCGGACGCTCCTTTAACGCCTGAAGAGGAAGCCCAGCTCGAGGAAAGTATCAGGGACTTCGAGAACGGAGAATACCTTACACTCGATGAATTTATGAAAGGGCTGTAAAATAAAAAATCAACCATCAACAATTTAAGGAGGGCTAACTAATGGCTACTGCAACGATGGAAAGAGAGAAAGCCGTAAGAACCGTTAAGACCGGGAATGTCATTCTCGATATGGAGATACCGTTATTGTCTGACGGGCAGCTTGAGAAACTCGCGGACTACGCTAAAGATCGCAGGTGGTCAGGTGAAGATGATAACGACGATTGGGCAGACGCACCGCTTACGCCTGAAGAGGAGGAAGGACTCAGGCTCGGACGTGAAAACGCAAAAAAGGGCGACTATCTTACGCTTGCAGAGTTCAGGGAAAGCCGGAAATCCGAATAATAACAGCAAAATGAAATCAAAAATCATAAAACGACTCACAATGTGCATTCTCTTCTTCGGTCTCATCGCCCTCGTCCGAAACGCTATCAGGGACAGCCGGCTAGATGTTGACCTTCTCCGCGAAAGCCTCCTTAACATGCCCGGCATAGTTATGCAGAACATACGTTTTTCGCGCACAGTTTCAGGCGACTTATGGCAGGTCAGACTCCCCTACCTCGAACAGCGCGACAAAGCCGTTAATTTCCGTTCGGCTGACATCAGACGTTCACTCAGCGGCGATAAAGGCCAATGGTTATTCTTCGGACAGTCGGGAATCTACTCCGATGACACTAAAACCGCAAGCATTTCAAATTTCACAGGCTCAATCAATGACACTAAACGCACTTGGCTTTTGGAGAGCCCTAAATTAACCTGGCTCAACGAAAATAATACCTTCATTTTCCCGGAAGGATTAACGATTCATGACAACGAATTTTCACTCCGCACTCCATTGGCAAGCACAGATAACAGCCGCGTGATATTATTACAGCATGGAGGCGTAATCAAATGGTCAAAACCTTTATCAAAACATTAATATTAGCTCTCGTTCTATTCCTGCCCCTCTCAGTTCCCGTTTATTCGGCTGACTTTGAGGACTACTACAAAGATAATCCGCAGCAGCCCCCTTCTTCCGCTCCTAATGCTGAAGATTCTCAGCAGCCTTTAGCACCCCAGCAGGTAACTCTCAATGCCGACAGGGTTTCGTTCAACGATGAAACAGGTAACGCACTTGCTGAGGGTAACGCAGTACTCAAATACAACGGCACTACGATTAACGCCGAACGTATCGAGTACAATTCCGACACTCAGAAAGTTAAAGCCATGCCCCTCCCCGGCGAAAAAGTAACTCTCACTAACGGCACTCGTGCTATCAAAGGAGATCAGATCGATTATGACCTCAACAGCGGTGAAGGTATACTCGAAGGCCCTGCCTCACAATTATCAGTAGGTGATAACGGCGAAATACTTTACGTTTACGGCGGAGAAATTAACGTTATCCCTTGGGAACTCGCTCAGGAAAGAGGATTAGTGAAAGGAACTCCGCAGGATTATATGATTCAATGGCGTAACGTAGCACTCACTACATGCGCTCTCGACCACCCCCATTACAGACTCGAGTCAAAACAAATCATCTTCATTCCGAACAGAAGAGTAGTAGCTAAAAAACCGCGCGTTTATCTCGGCAATACTTATCTTTTCACATCGCCGTTTGATTATGTCGTTCAGCTCAAACGCAGGTCATTAGGCTATACTTTGTTCCCTTTCTTTCAGAAAAGCGAGGTCAGAGGTTCACACGGAGGTATTACAGGGACATTAGGCTGGGAAACAGGCTCATTGTCATTGGGAGTGTCTTACGGTCGCAGTGCAGGCTTTGAGTTCATGGCAGAAGTTGAACAGGAACTTAACGAGGATTTTGCTCTGCGTATAGGCGTTGAACATTCATGGGATGACGTTTGGAAGGAAAGAATCTGGAGACCTTATGCAGTACTCATGTATGACCATAACGGCTGGTCAGCTCATCTCAGATGGTCAAGCAACGAATACATTTCAGACAAAAAAGACAGCTTCTACAGGTACAAAGGAAGACTCGACCGTCAGCCCGAATTTATAGTCTGGGCTCCGTGGTTCAGAAATTCAAAATTTTCATGGACAAGAGTCTTCGCAACTTACGGCAGTTATAAGGAAACAATTTACGGCTGGCCTGATGACGGTTTCGATCACAGAGTCGGAATAGGTTTCAGGAATTATTACGAACAGCCTTTAGGAGATGTTGACCTCTTCGCTAATACTGAGGGAGTTGCTCTTGCTTACAGCGGAGGTTATGACCAGGAAATGCTGAGGAGTTTTATAGGATTGCGTTATAAAATAGGTGTGTTCGATTTGGGAACTGCTTACGAAAGACAATACGCTTGGGGAGACAGCACAATGTTATGGGACGAGTACAGCAACAGAAGAAGGATTCATCAGAGAGTCAAATTCCCTGTAGGCCGTGAAGTCTATCTCGCGTTCAGAGGAAGCTATGACCTTTTCGAGTCAATGGTTGATGAGACTCTTTACAGCGTTCAATGGGATACTGACTGTATGACATGGGATCTCCATTACAAGAACGACAGGACTTGGAACGGTGATGATTCAATCGGTCTCACTATAATACTTAAAGCGTTCCCCTCAAGGGCTGCTGCATTCGGCCAGAAAATTGAGGTTGACCCGTTCGACAGACCGCTCGATATTCCGGGCAAGGACGGCAAAATCAAGAAAGAAAGTTGGTATCAGTTACAGTGATTCATTTATGTTATGTCAACGGAAAATTTGTCGGAGAGGAACAGGCATCACTTCCTCTTTCGGACTTAATCATACAGCGCGGTGTTGGAGTGTTTGAAGCATTCGCATCGTTCGGCGGTAAATCCTTAATGCTCACTCCCCACATGGAAAGATTCATAGCGAGTGCTAAGAGTTCAGGAATTGAAAACATACCCGATACGGAGTTCATGAAAGGAATTGTCCGTGAGGGCATAAAGAGAGTCGGTAAAGATGTCAGAATAAGAACGTTCTTAACGGGAGGAGATTATTTTGACGCTGAAAAAGGCTGTTTCCCTGAGCCGAGATTTTTCGTGATATTTGATGACGCAGGTTTAATCTCCGAAGAAGACCGCAAAAAAGGCGTAATCCTTGAACCCGTATCATTCGGAAGGGATAATCCCGAAGTTAAAAGCGTTGATTACCGCGCAACTTACAAAATGCCCCGTGAGGCTTATGACATACTTTACTGCCCTAACGGTGAAATAACTGAATGCGGACACAGCAATTTCTTCCTCGTCTCGGGAAACAAAATCATTACTGCACCGCTCAGCAGAGTCCTTAAAGGCACAACAAGGTCAGCAGTAATTGAGATTGCGAAACAGGAGGGCTATGTTGTTGAGGAACGCTGCCCGTTATGGTCGGAATTAACGGGAGCATCGGAGGCATTTATCACGGGAAGCATGAAGCTCGTAGTACCTGCCGTTAAAATCGGCGGTATTACTATTGCTGACGGTAAACAGGGGGAAATTACGCGCCGTATCATTGAACTTTACAAAAAATACATGGAACGTTGGTTGGAGTAGGGAATAGGGTATAGGGGAGAGGGTATAGGGTATAGGGGAATAGCTAACCCCTAATCCCTACTCCCTATTCCCCTAATCCCTAAGCCCTAACCCCTAGAAAAAGGCAACACCTTTGAGGCAGCAACGCTTCAGAGTCAACAATAAAAATTAATCATTCATCAGGAGGTAATATTTTCATGGAACAGATACGTTCATTGTCGCAGTTAATCGAGGACGCCGCTAAACTCTGCGCAGAAAAAGGACGCAAACGCATTTCAGTCGCAATGGCTGAGGACGCAGGACTCATTTCTGCAATCGAGGAAGCTCGCAAACTCGGACTCGTTGAGGCTACTCTCGTGGGTAATCCCGACAAAGTTAAAGCCTGCATCGCTGAAGCAGGTGCAAGCGAGTCAAGCTACCACATCATTCCCGAAAACAATGAAGCTGCTTGCGGTATAGTCGCCGTTACAGAAGTATCATCGAAACGCGCTGACATTTACATGAAAGGCCAGCTCCATACCGATAACTTCCTTCGCGGAATGCTCAACAAAGAAGTAGGACTCAGAGTCGGCAAAAAAGCAATTTCACATTGCTACTTCCATTCGATTCCAGGCTATGACAGAGTGATTTTCATTGCTGACGGCGCTTTCAACATGTACCCTGACCTCAAGATGAAGGCCGACATCGTTCAGAATACCGTCAACTTCGCCCGTTCACTCGGCGTTGAACTCCCCAAAGTCGCATGCCTCGCAGCCGTCGAAATGGTTAACCCCGATATGCCCTGCACACTCGACGCTACAGCACTCGTCCAGATGAACGCTCGCGGTCAGATTAAGAACTGCGTCGTTGACGGACCTCTCGCTCTCGATAACGCTATTGACGAGGAAGCAGCACGCATTAAGCACATCAAATCACCCGTTGCAGGACACGCCGATATTCTGTTCGTTCCGCAGATTGAAGTAGGTAACGCACTCGCTAAATCAATCAGCTTCTTCGCTAAGGGAAGCGAAACAGCAGGACTCATCATCGGCGCAGCTGCTCCAGTAGTACTCACAAGCCGTGCAGACTCACCCAGAGCAAAATTACTCTCAATCGCAGGAGCCGTAATGCTCGCTCATCATCAGAGTTAATTCATTCAAGAAGTAATCAGCGGGAGATTCATTCATTAAAGAAAGAGTCTCTCGCTTTTTTGGGTGCTGACACTTACAACGGCAGCCGATACAATTATGTCGGAAAACAATGGCATAAAAACAAAACAGGTGGTAACAAATGCGTAATCTATTAAAATGGTGCATAGTCCTTCTCATTCTTGTTCTTTCAGTCCTTATCTGGAAGAATGCCCCCAGAGATGCAATCTCAATAACCATTGCACTCATCATAGCGGCTTCAGCTGCCTCACTCTTACACAAATCGCCCGATAATGACCTGTTCAGTACAGTTAAACGGCCTGACGCTGACATCGAACAGGTAACGGACTTAATCAAAGCAGGTGCTAACGTTAAATCACGCGATAATGACGGACGTACTCCCCTCATGTCCGCAGCGTCAATGAGCCGTTCAATCGAAATCGTAAGCTGCTTAATCGATGCAGGTTCAGACCTCGAAGCACGCGATAATGACGGCAATACTCCCCTCATCATTGCGGCAATGCTCAACAATGAACCGTCAATCACAAACGTATTCATCAAGTCAGGCGCAAACGTTAACGCTAAAAATGATGACGGTAATACTCCTCTGATGATGGCTGCAATGTTTAACGGCAATCCCGAAGTACTCAGAATGCTCATTGACGGAGGTGCTGACATTAATGCTAAGAACCTCAACGGACTCACTGCACTGCACAGAGCGTCAAAGCCTGATTACGTTTCAATGCTGATTGCTTCGGGTGCTGACGTTAATGCAACGGACGCTATGGGGCATACTCCTCTGATGAGCGCGGCGTTCGATGATAATCCCGAAATCCTGTCGGCACTCATTAATTCGGGCGCAAACGTTAACGCTCAGGACAGGGAAGGAATGACAGCTCTAATGTATGCTGCAGGAAAATCACATACTGAGAACGTTAAGATTCTTATTGCTTACGGGGCTGATAAGACGCTGAAAAGTATTGACGGCAAATCGGCAAATGATTACGCAGTGAATAAAAGCGTGAAAAATATCTTGTCATATTGAATCACCCCCGTTTATAGAAACGGGGGGTTCTGTAGGCGTAGGGAGCGAATCATTCCGCCTTAATTTTTTATGTTGTATGAAAACCCCCTGCCTTAACGACAAGGGGAACTCATTTACTTATCCTCTAGCTGTACTGCCTCTCAACAGCTCCGTGAACTTCCTCAAGTTTGGGGATATATTCCTGTCTGTAACGTCCGAAGCAAACGTCCATCTGTTCGTAGAACGCTACGCTCTCAAGTCCAACAAACCTCTGCGCAATCGCTTCAGCAGTAGGCATATAGCGAATCTTTCCGTCATACATCTTCACGACAGTTACTCCGCTCACTCCCTGTTCAAGCAGTATCACTGCCGCAGCACCGATCTGTTTACCGAAATTAACGTCATATGCTGACGTTGAACCGCTCCTTACTATATGGCTCGGTATTACTTCCCTGATTTCGGGAATCTCGAAAACTCCGGGTACATACATTCCCGATGTCTTCATGAACTGCTTAATCTCAGGGTCTTCACGCATCATATTCTCAAGCGTTTCCTTGACGAACCTTCCTGCCCCTGCGAGTCTGGGGTGTCCGAACGAATCTGTTTTTGCTCCGCCGCCGTCTGAGAACAGCTGACCGTCCTCGCCCCTTACGCCTTCGGCAACAACAATCGTGTACGTTCCGGCATGTACGTCTGAGTTCAGAATGCGCCTGATGTAGTAGTGTTTGAGGTGAGCGTAAACTGCGTTGAAATCAACAGGTACTTCGGGAATCAATATGCAGTCCGCATCTGCTGCAATTCCGCCCCTGAACGCCGTGTGTCCTGCGTAACGTCCGAAAACTTCAATGACCATTATACGGTTATGAGTCGTTCCTGTCGTTTTGAGGTCGTCAACAATATTAGCGATTTTGTTGATGGCCGAGTCGCCTCCGACTGAGTAGGTCTGAAGGTCTAAGTCCATTGTTTTGGGAGCGTGTACGCAGGGTATACCGTGTTCGGAAAGGTCCACTACAACGCTTCCTGTGTCATCACCGCCTGAAATTACCAGGCCGTCAAGATTATGTTTACGGAGTCCCATCATAATGCGGTCGTATTTGTCAGGGTCGTTAATCTTTGAGATTTTGACTCTGCTGTGACCTGCATCGCTTCCTGCAAACTGTGAGTTGACATGATCCGTTCTCTCTTCGTCAAGTTCAACAAGATGATCGAAATTTACGAGGTTATAGAGTCCTGCGTAACCGTTAGGGATTGTGAACGTTCTCATTCCGCGCATTAAAGCTGCTTTTGCCGCTCCCCTGATAACCGCGTTAAGACCTCCGCAGTCTCCTCCTGAAGTGATTATACCGATGTTCTTAACCTTTTTCTTATCGTCCAAGATTGAAACTCTCCTTTGTGTAAAAATCTCGTGTGTGAGAGTAATTATACAGTGATTTGGCAATTTTTTGAGCCGTCTTTGAACAAATCTGTTACACAACAAAGTCAACAATTAATCCGTTCACAAGCGAATACAGAATCACAAACCCTAAATACCCCATGAACTTCCGAAACCCTAAAACTATTTTCAGCGCACCCAAGTTCGTTATCTTCGTTGCAGGCCCCGTAATCATAAACGCACTCGCACTCGCCATACTCATACCGTCAGCAAGCCACATTTGCAGCAGCGGTATCGTTCCTCCTCCGCAAGCATACAACGGCACTCCTATAGTTGCTGCCATCAGTACACCGAAACCGTTTTTCCTCCCGAACAGCCTCGCAAATGACTCGGCAGGTACATACCTCATGAACAGCGCAGTCAAAAATATTCCTGCAAGAAACCATAAGCCCGTTGCTTTAACGTTCCTTCCGAAATTTTTGATGTACCTCAGAAAAATATTCGGGTCAGTATCGCGGTTAGAGGTCCCGTAAAATCCGGAGAAACTGAAAAATTTTTGTCCCGTTAATCTCCCGTATAAATTCACTGCAAGCCCTGCTGAAATTCCGCAGAAAAAACACGACAGCACTCTCACCGTTAAAGCCGTTGTTCCCAATGCAGTACTGTATACGATTAATTGAGGGTTAAGGAGTATCGAGGACATCATAAAAGCTGCAAGCCAGTCTTCACGCATTCCCTTCTCATTGAACGAAGCTGCTATCGGAATCGTTCCGTACATGCACAGAGGTGATGCTATCCCTAATATGCACGCAGGAACAATCCCGAATATACTCAGCTTCTTACCGCTCATTGACGCAAATAATCCGTGTATCTTCTCTTTACCGAAAACTGATACGAATGAACCTATAGCCATTCCCAACAGCCAGTAAACATATATCTGTTCAAGCTGAAGCGTGAAGTAATACCAAAGATAAATAAACTCCCTTCGTAATATGCTAGTCAATGTTCACAAAGTCGTATGCTCTTGAACCCAGTCCGATTGCCTCAGCGTGTTCAACAGTATGAATACCGTGCTTAGACTCCATACGTTTGATTAACGACTGACCGTCGGGAGCTTTGTAGACCAAATCAACACATGCCTGATCCAATGCAACAGGGTCAAGCGAACCCAATATACCTATGTCGTGCATATCAGGCGCAGCAGGGTTACCGTCACAATCGCAGTCAATCGAAAGGTGATTCATTACGCTGATGTACATGATACGTTTGCCGCCGTCTAAACTGTCTGAAACTGCTTTAGCTGCTTCGGCCATTGACTCAAGGAAATCATCCTGTTTGTCGTACCATATGCTTCCAGAATCCTTAGTGCCTGCAGTGTGAATGATTACTTTACCGCGAGGCGATGCAATACCGATTGAGATGTTCTTCAAAGCTCCTCCGAAACCTCCCATTGCATGGCCCTTGAAGTGAGTGAGTACCAGAACGAAATCGTAATCCTTAAAATGCGAACCTACAACATCCTCCTTGAGGTGTTTGCCGCCGGTAACAGGGAGCGAAATTTCGCCTTCCTCGTCCATGATGTCGACCTTCGCTATCTTCGTGAACCCGTGATCCTCAGCTACCTGCCTGTGCATTGCAGTGCTTGCGCGCGAACCGCCGTATGCTGTGTTGCATTCAACGATTGTGCCGTTGACTTTCTTAACGAGTTCGCCGATTAGCGAGGGTGAGAGGTAATGTGTGTTACCTGCCTCGCCTGTGCTGAGTTTAACGGCTACTTTGCCCGTTGCCTCACGGCCTAATGCGTTGTAGATAGCCATGATTCCTGCAGGTGAAATATCTTTCGTGAAGAATACTTTTGACTCCGCGAACGATGAACCTGCAATGACTGGAACGAATAATAACGCTGTGAATAATAATGTGAGTCGTTTCATATGATGATTGCCTCCTGTAATTTTCAGATGTGAAAAAAATATATGTTGAAGTCGGGTTTAGGTCAAGATATTTTTCGGCAACATGCTACAATCTTCAAGGCACAAAAACTTTTTCGGAAGGGAGATTTTTTCTCATGGCATTAAACTTCATGGACTTACTAGGCTCTATAGTACAGGGCACTATGTCATCACCCGTTCAGAGTTCGAGAATGTCAAACGCAGGTAACGGCATTCAGGATTTACTCGGCTCATTGCTCGGAGCAGGTCAGTCAGTCAAAAACAAAGTAGGCGGCGATAATCTTGCTGCCGGCGGAATAGGTGCATTACTCGGTGCTTTAATGGGCGGTTCAAGAAGCACAACGGCTAACACTCTGGGCGGAGGAATGATGGGTCTACTCGGTATGATGGCATACAAGGCCCTCAAGAACTCAATGGGCGGAGCATCGGGGGCAGTCTCATCGCCTTCACAGCCTCAGCAGTATGTTCAGCCCACACCGCAGCAGCAGAATATTGACGCTGAAATAATCTTAACGGCCATGATTGACGCTGCTAAAGCTGACGGACAGGTAGACTCCGATGAACTTGGCCGCATAATGAACACAATGAAGTCATCGGGAATAGGTCAGGAAGGTATGAACTACGTCATTCAGAAACTTCAGGGGCCTATGGAAACCGCTAAAATAGTTTCGGCGGTTAAGGGAAGACCTGACCTTGCGGCTCAGGTGTATTCTGCATCGCTTATGGCTATTAAGGTTGATACTGAGGCTGAACGCAGATATTTGGACAAACTTGCTAAGGCGATGGGATTAAGTCCTGCTGTTGTGAACAATATTGAACAGCTTACCGGTTCAACTGAGGAAGATTTGCAGTGCTGATTTTTTTTCGGTTAATGAGGTTCTCGACAAGCCTGTCGAACAGCTCATAGCCTTTCTCTGTGGGAGGGAGTTCGATTCTGGTTCCCTCCCCTTCAAATATTAACATTCCGTTAGCGCGTTCATCATGCGGGTAAGTAACAGCTGCACGTCCTGAACCGTTTATAGTTTCGCGCTCTGCAACAATTTCATCAGGTGATACATGAAGTAAATTAGCAAGCTCTATAATTCTTGAACCGTTCGGAGTCGTTTCACCTGATTCCCAGCGTCTTAAAGTAGCGATTGAGACACCTATTTTTTCAGCGAGATCTATTTGTGTCAAACCTGCTTTTTTTCTGAGCGTTCTGATATTTGACGATATTCTCATATTTATTTGATCACTGCTTTCACAAAAGATTGAATTTGCATAATTATAACTGTCAAAATATCTTTCATGCAAGAATGTAATCATAAAATTCATATTGTAAACCTTGAACCTGATAAAAAAGTTTACAACAAAAAAATTCTGTGGTATATATACTTTCATGATGAAGACAAAAATTTTGAATGAACTTGAAGCGCAAAGAGGCAAATTCGTATCCGGTGAAGAGCTTGCGGACTCATTAGGAGTATCACGCGCTGCCGTCTGGAAATCAATCGAAATATTACGGAAGGAAGGACACAAAATAACAGCTGTAACCAATAAAGGCTACATGCTAGAAAAATTCAGCGATGTTCTGACGGAAAAAGGCATTAAAAAAAATCTGAGCGCTGACACTAAAATTTCACAGGTAATATGTCTGCTTAAAACCGATTCGACAAACAATTTCGCCAAACATCTCGCCATGAACGGTGAACCTCACGGAACATTAGTTACCGCTAATTATCAGACAGCAGGTCGCGGACGAAGAGGACATACATTCGAGTCCCCTGCAGGAACAGGGCTGTATATGTCGCTGATACTGAGACCGAACTCTGACTCTGGAAAATTCCAGATGATTACTGTTGCCGATGCCGTTGCAGTGTGCATGGCCGTTGAAGAACTTTACCCGAAGGCTCGCGGTAACATAGGCATTAAGTGGGTCAACGATGTTTATTTCAGAGGCAGGAAAATTTCGGGAATACTTACTGAGGCAGTTACGGGTTTCGAGAGCGGTGAAATCGAAAGCGTTGTTACTGGTATAGGCATTAACGTTTCAACAAAAAATTTCAGCACTGAAACATCACTTACGGCAGGCTCAATTTTCAGTGAAGATAATGATGATGATGATGAACAGCGTTTCAGCCGTGATGAACTTTGTGCAAGAGTCGCAGACCTGATAATGTCATTTGCCGATGACCTCGATAACCCCGAAATCATTAACGCTTACCGTAAACGTTCAATCTTAACGGGTCAGGATATAACTTACATGAAGGACGACAGGATACATTACGCTCATGTTATCGGCATAGATGACTCGGGAGGCTTAATGATTCTGAATGACGAGGGCGTTAATGAAACGCTGAGATCCGGCGAAGTGTTCAGCGTAAGAAAGGAGAAGAACTTATAATCATGACTGCAGCAAGAAAATTAACGCTTTGTGCATTGTTCGCAGCTTTAATCGCAGCAGGTACTCACATCAAAATACCTACACCGCTTTTACCGCTGACACTTCAGACTCTTTTTGTTGTGCTGTCGGGACTCGTTTTAGGGAGGAAGTACGGAGCATTAAGCGTATGCGTTTACGTTCTGGCAGGGTTAATGGGTCTTCCTGTTTTCACGGGGTCAGTGCTTAACCCTACATTCGGGTACATAGTAGGATTTATTCCGGGCGCATGGCTGGCAGGATATATCGCCGAAAGATTCAGGCCGTGTTTTATGACGTGGCTGCTCGGAGCGTTGGCAGGTATGGCAGTGATTTATGCGTTCGGGATTCCGTACTATTATGTGATGTCTAAATATTATTTGGGCAACGAACTAGGTGCTAAAACTTTGCTTATTTACTTTGTGCTTATGCCTCTGCCCGGAGATATTGCGAAAAGTTTTGCGGCAGGATTAGCGGTTCAGAGGCTTGCAGTATTTTTCCCTGACAATTTCACATGGAGAAGGTAACAAAAAAACCCCCCTCAGCTTAAAGGGGGGTATTTGACTGTTTTTTACATGTAGACTTCGGCAGAGCCGTTTTCGTCCCATTTAATCACGCACCTGAGAGGCTCTATAATCTGATCCGAATACATCGCGGGCCATAAAGTATCCGACTCATCGTTGAGAACATAGAACGTATACCTGTCTTTATCAGAGTCCTCAAAGTCCTCGCGCAGTAATCTCACATCAAGTTCACCGCGCGAAACATAAACAGACCTCAGCAGATTGTTCCAAGTTACTTTCTCTCTGTCAGGCAGTATGTCGAGAACGTCCTGAATTATTCCCTCTTCGTATGACCCCAGCACAACATCATTCGTCTTAGGCTGTGCAGGAGGTTCGGGTACATTAGGTACAGGCACAATTTCAGTAGTTGATACCTGTTCGGGTTCAACAACAGCTGTCTCAACGCTCACCGTTTCAACAGGCGCAACAGGCTGCTCAGTATTCCCGTTTTCTTGGGGAGCGTCAGGTTCAGGCTGTTCCTCAGTGTCATGTTCGGGTTCGGGTTCAGCTGTGATTACTGTTTCGGTTACTGTTACTGTTACGGGCTCAGGTTCTTTCAGCGAAGGTTTATCCGGAGTAACGGTCTCACCGTTCCCGAATCGCTTCAGAAATTCCTCAGTTACTGCCCTGTAACATTCAGCACCTTTAGATTTGGGCTCGTACTCGAATATAGATGTCCCCATGCTTGACGCTTCAACTATGCTGACGTTCTGCCTCACGTAATTCTCGAACAGGAGTTCACCGAATGCCTTGCGAACGTCCTCATATATTTTCCGTGAAATATAGAGTCTGGGATTGTAGTTAGTCATCAGTATTCCGCCTATTTCAAGCTCAGGGTTAAGCCTTTCGCGGAATATCCCCATTGAACGGTCGAGCAGTCTCAAGCCGAACAGACTATAGAATCCTCCGTCCATAGGGACAATGATTCTGTTACATGCTGCGAGTACGTTCTGCGTGAACACTCCGAGCTGCGGGGGACTGTCGAGCAGAATATAGTCGTATCTGTCAGCGTCAATTTTAGCGAGCGCGTCCCTTAATGCAGTATGACTGCTGACAGGGCCTTCATTGTTGAGTTCAGCCATGACCAGACTTAATGAACTGGGTACAATGTCAATACCTTCCTTAGTGCTTATAACATCGTCCCATTCGACAGCACCCGAAAGCAAATTGAACACCTGCGGATCTGTCGGTGAAGGATTGAGTCCGAAACCTGCGCTCAAATTGCTCTGAGGGTCCATGTCTATAGCTGCGACTTTCTTACCTGCTTTGGCCAACGCAGCAGCTATGTTCTGACAAGCAGTTGTTTTGCCTACTCCGCCTTTAAGATTGCAGAAGCCTATTATCATCATTTGGATGCCGCCTGCTTTCTGATGAACTCTTCGATTTCCCTGTTCCTGTGAGTCTTGAGACTCTCACGGTAAAGCTCCAGAGCTTCTTTTGTTTTTCCTGCCCTGAAAAGTGCGTTTGCCTCAGAAATCTGACGGTTAGCTGCGTTAACGGCATCGCGTTCTTTGAGGACGTTATCGAGCCGTGAAACCCATCTCTGCATTTCATCGGAAGGTGCAATTCTCTGAGCTTTCCTGTAAAGCTCTGCGGCCCCGTCAATTTTCCCTTCAGCGTAAAGTTCATCGGCCTGCTGAATGAATTTCTGTGCGTCAGTCCTTGTACCTATACCGAAATCTTCAGGTCCGCGAATCACTGTGTCAGGTGCGAGTCTTGTGTTTCTGCTTAATTGTCTGACTCTCTGCTGAGCGTCATCATTAGGCCAAACGTTAACGCTCTCGGTAAAACGTTTCAATGCTTCCTGATTCTGATTGCGTCTCTGAAGGTCCTGCCCTTCGCGGTAAAGTGCTTTTGCCTGACGCTCACGGCGTGAAATTACGCTCTGTAATTCCTCAATGTGCTGCCTTAATCCTGCGTCAGGATTGCTCTGTAAACTCGCTGCGTAATGGTTTAATGCCTCCTGTAATTTTCCTTCGCGTTCGAGTGAGTTGCCTTCTCCTGCGTAACGGTCTGCGTCAGCTATGAGAGTGAGTCTGTTGCGTATGCGTTCCATTCTGTCAATGACTGCATCGCTGGACATTACTGCGATACTTTTAGCGTAATATTCGAGAGCGTCCTCGTACATATTTTCGTTGTCATATGCGCTTGCGGTGTCGCGTAACCAGTTAGCTTCCTGCTGTCGTTTCCTGAAATCGTCAACTTTAGCTTCTGCCGACTTAATGATTCTCTCTCCGTCATCAATAGGCCATATAACCTGTGCAATTCTCAGGTTCTTCAGAGCGTCATCATATCTGCCGGCCTCATCGAATTTCTTAGAGTCCTCTCTGAGTCTCTGAGCCTTGAGGTAACGCGCGTAATTTGCAGACATGACTCTGAGTCCTCCTGCGATTTCAGTATCTCTGGGTGAAAGGTTAACGGCTTTTTTAGCGAGGTCAACAGCATCGGCATAGTTCTTCGAGTCCCAAAGCTGCTGAGCATTCTGCCAATTCTGCCACGCTTCGCGCTCCAATGCGGACTCTTCATATGTTGAAACGGGAAGTGTAATGTTTACTGTACTCTCTCCGCTTCCGAGTTTAATGCCTGAGGAGTTGAACGCTGTAACGGTAATTTCGCTTTCACCGACAGTTCCGCGCCTGATGAATATGTCGCTGTTATCCTGACTCATCATTGCAGTAGCTGCATCGCTGTTCCAAGTGAACGAGTGCTGACCTTTGAACGGGGGATTGAGTGAAGCTCTGAGTCTTACCGGAGCGTTAGCCAAGAGAACGTCAGGACTCAAAGCATAATCCGAACGCTGAGATGAGTCCCAGAGAGTTACGGGTCTGTCAACAACAACTGATATGTCAATGCGGAACTCAGTAGGGTTGACGAGTGTTTCACCTGAAGAGACGATGTTGCCGTTTCTGTCGATTAAGGAGACAGCTACTCTGATAGGTTTGGTATCGAGCGGAGTGAAAGCGCATTCGCGTCCGCCTGAACGGAGTGAAATTCTGTCGGGATTAAGACCTGTAGTAGGACTGACGGACCATTCGACAGAACCGCCGTTAGGAATCTGAGAGGTCTCAACAGAAAGCACAGTCTGTTCACCGACATGGGCATCATTGTTCATGATGATTGAGGGAGCAGCTGCGAAAGAAGTTGCCGATAAAGAGAACAGCAAAAGTATCAGCAGTGTAAGGGAAAATCTGATACGCATAAATATATAATCCTCCTTTTATGCTATAGAAAGTGTGAAAAAAATTTCTGTAATAATTCGTAGAGTTAATTATACATTGAAAGCAGTGAAAACGTTTTTGTCATAACCGTTAAGATTCTAATTGAAATAAGAGCGTTTATCACATAAAATTTAGGCACGACAAAAATTTTCATAATCATAATCATACATAAGGGGGTAATCTTTTTATGGCAGACACTATAAGACACGGTGTATCGCCTATAACCGACTATGATATATTCCTGTTCAAACAGGGAACACATTACCATCTTTACGAGAAGATGGGCGCACAGAAATTCACAGACCCTTCGGACAACGCAGAGGGAGTCGCATTCAGCGTATGGGCACCTAATGCCCAGTCGGTAAGTGTCGTAGGGAACTTCAACGGCTGGAACACTGAGTCGCACCCTTTGGCAGCAAGATGGGACGGTTCAGGAATATGGGAGGGATTCGTACCCGGCCTTCAGAAATGGGAGCTGTACAAATTCTGCATAAAGAACTCACACGGCGAAATCAAAGAGAAAATGGATCCTTTCTGCCGTGCGTTTGAACTTCCTCCTAGAACGTCATCAAT
>JAFTBA010000124.1 GCA_017458545.1 Synergistaceae bacterium
GTATGACCGTCCATCATGTCTGAGGGAGCAACTATGTCAGCACCTGCCTGAGCCTGTGAGACAGCTACGCGCGAAAGTATTTCGAGAGTTGAATCGTTGTCGACTGTTTCACCTTTCAGGAGTCCGCAATGACCATGTGATGTGTATTCGCATAAACATACATCGCCTATTACAGTCAACTCAGGGAACTCGCGTTTTGCGGTGCGTATTGCTGTCTGTATAACACCGTTCTCAGTCCATGCCGATGAGCCTTCTGCGTCTTTATGCTCCGGTATACCGAACAGAAGTACTCCTCCTATACGGGCATTCACAGCGCGTTCGAGAATAACAGGGAGAGTGTCAGGACTGTAACGTTTCTGACCGGGCATAGCGGGAATATCCTCGATTATGTTACGACCTTCACGGACGAAAACAGGATAGATTAACATTGAGGGGGATAAACGTGTTTCAGCAGTCATGTTACGGATTGATTGAGTAACACGTAATCTTCTGGGTCTGTGAATCATATTCATAGTTTCATCACCTCACTCATAATCCTCAAACCTTCCTCCAAGTAAACAGCCGGCTCATACTTCAGAACGTTCTGAGCATAAGCTATAGATGCTGATGAACGTAGTATATCTCCTTGTCGGGGACTCTCATAAATCGCTTTAGCTTCACGCTCAGGAGCAAATACTGAGTAAATTTTGGAGAGCAATTCATTGAGTGTAGTTTCAACTCCGCAGCCTATGTTGAAGACTTTGCCTGATGATTCCTGAGTTGTTGCAGCAAGAATGTTAGCTTTAACAACGTTCTGAACGGCACAGAAATCACGGGACTGTTCACCGTCACCGTAAATGACAGGTATTTTGCCTGAAGTTACAGCGTCAATCCATCTCGGAATAACTGCTGCATATGCACCGTTAGGGTCTTGCCTGACTCCAAACACATTGAAGTAACGCAAACCCGTGCATTCAAGGCCGTAAACCCTCGTGTAAAATTCAGCGCATAATTCATTAATGTACTTAGAGAGGGCGTAAGGGGATAATGATTTTCCTGTTGACGATTCTGTTTTGGGCATTGTCTCGTCATCACCGTATACGGCACTTGATGTAGCATAGACGATTTTTTTAACACCGTTAATTCTTGCTGCCTCCAGAATATTCATGAAGCCTGAGACATTAGAGTCAAAACATTTAACGGGGACATTCATTGACGCAGGAACAGAAACGAAAGCGGCATGATGAAGAACGTAATCAACACTTTTCATGACATGTGCGCAAATTTCCGAATCGTTAATGCTGCCTTCAACGAACGTGAAATTTTCGGGATGACCTGACGCTGAAACGGCCATGTCGATATTATGTCTGTAACCTGTGCTGAAATTATCGAGTCCCGTAACTTTCTGGCCTAGCGATAATAACGCTTCTGTTAAATGAGAGCCTATGAAACCTGCTGAGCCTGTAACAAGCCAATGATATTTGGCTTTTAACGGCGGTAAAATTTCGGAGTAATTTGTCATTTTTCAATCGCAACGATTCTGAGCCTTCTGGTGCCTCTGGGAATCTTAACGATAACTTCATCGTCAATAACATGACCTGTTATTGCCTGACCTACGGGACTCTTCTGTGAAATTCTCTGAACTCCTGAGGCTGAAAACGCAGCACCTGATAATTCTTCGGAGCCTACGATTTCGTAAGTGTAAGTTTTGCCCTCATGGTCGAGGTCTTTAATTGTTACTCTGAGACCTACTCCTGCCCTTGTAGTGTCGAGTTTCTCTTCGTCAATTACAGTTACTTTGCTGAGTGTAGCTTCGAGGTCAGATATACGGTCTTCGAGCTTAGCCTGTTCTTCTTTGGCAGCAGCATACTCTGCGTTTTCGCTTAAATCACCGAAACCTCTTGCTTCTTCGAGCTGTTTAGCGACTTCGAGTCTTCTTATTGTACGGAGGTGGGTTAATTCTTCGGACAATCTTTCGTAACCGCTTCGTGTCATTTCGTGAACATCAATTTTCTTTACCGGCAAAGTTTTTCACCTTCACATTAAATTTTCTTATTGTCTGTTAAAATACAACCATAATATTTTACACGAAAGGTTGAAATCTAAATGGCACAGTATGGAAATTACACGCCTTATATAGCAGGTACTGACAGTTTTGAAGCGGTCAACACATTATTCCGCAAAGTCTATCAGTATATGGCACTCGGGTTAATACTCACATCACTTACTGCATGGCTGACGGTAGCCACTCCTTCAATGTTAAAGTTCTTCTACACATCACGAGCACCGTTAATCATTGCTGCAGTTGCTGAAATAGGCTTGGTATGGTATCTCAGCGCTTCAATCATGAAACTTTCGGCTTCAACTGCATTGAGTCTGTTCTGCGTTTACAGCGTCCTTAACGGTATAACATGCTCAAGCGTACTGTTGATTTACACTACAGAGAGTGTTTACGCTGAATTTTTGTCAACAGCGGGGA
>JAFTBA010000125.1 GCA_017458545.1 Synergistaceae bacterium
CCTAGATGCAGAGATATTCCGTTTAAAGGGTGAAGCAATACTCGCTCACATCTACGAGATTCCAAAACGTGCAGAGAACATTACGCTAACCGATTGGGAGGGTCATGAGTTAGCGGTAACGCTTGACCCAGATTTAACGCCCTCAAGAAACGCAGAACGTTATTTCAAACGTTACAGAAAAGCTAAGGGCAATCCTGACGAAATCCGCGCTAACTTTGACGCAATTAACTCATCGATTCTGGAGCTAAAGGAACAGCATTTACTGTTAGAAGCGATTGATGACCCTGAGAATTTCACTGAGGCCGTTAAGGATTTAACCGAATGGATTTCCCCAAGTCAAAAGAAAATTAATCCCAAGCAGAAGAAAAGATTACCCTCTAATCTTCCCCCTCATCTCAGCATAAGGAGAAACGGCGTTAATATTCTCGTAGGACTGTCGCCAAGAGGCAACAGGTATGTTACTCTCAAAGCAGCACGCCCCGATGATATTTGGTTACACGCTCACGAAATGCCGGGGGCTCACGTCATAATCAGAGGTGTTAAACGCAGCGAGCTTGAGTCGGACAGGAGGGATATTCTTGAGTTCGCTGCATCATTGGCTGCAGGTCATTCATCGGGCAAAGAGGCAGGCTCAGTACCGATTGATTACACCGAACGCAAATACGTCCGTTCAGTTCCGGGCACTGTAGCTCTGGTAACATACACTAATCCCGGTACATTGAGAGTTTCACCGTTAAGGGACATGTAAATTTTGAAGGGAGATTTTTATTACTATGTGGCACGGTAGATTCACTAAGGACACTGCTAAAACAGTACAGGATTTCACACAGTCGCTTGATATTGACTGGAGAATGGCTGAAGCTGATATTGAGGGCAGTATCGCTCACGTAAAAATGCTCGGTAAAACAGGTATACTTCCCGAAGACGAAGCAGTTAAAATCGAGGAAGGTTTAACAAAAGTATTAGGGGAAATCCGCGAAGGAACTTTCAAACCGTCAGAGTCACTTGAGGACGTTCACATGAATATTGAGGCCAGACTCACCGAAATTGAACCGTTAGGAGCGAAGTTACACACAGCGCGTTCGAGAAATGATCAAGTTGCAACGACAACAAGATTGTATTTGCGTTCAAGACTCAAGGGACTCGATGAAGATTTGAAGGAGTTACTGCGCGTTTTGGTATCTAACGCCGAGAGGCACATCAATATCATCATTCCCGGTTACACTCACATGCAGCAGGCTCAGCCCGTCTCAATGGGACATTACTGGCTTTCATGGTTCGAGGCGTTTCACCGCGACTCAGAACGTCTGAACTTTGCGCTTCATTCGCTGAACGAATGCCCGTTAGGCGCGGGGGCGTTAGCAGGTTCGACACTGCCGATTGACCGAATGATGACGAGCGAAATTTTAGGGTTTGACCGCCCGACACGTAACAGCCTTGACACCGTAGCAAACAGGGATTATATGACTGACTATCATTATTTTGCGTCAGTCTTTATGCTTCATGTTTCACGGCTGTGCAACGACCTCATCAACTGGAACACTCAGGAGTTCGGATTCATAGTGCTGCCCGATGAGTTCTGCACTGGTTCGAGCATGATGCCCCAGAAAAAGAATCCCGATGTTCTCGAACTTGCTCGCGGCAAAACAGGTCAGGTAATCGGCAGCATGTTAGACCTCATGATGACGTTGAAGGGTCTGCCTATGACGTATAACAGGGATTTGCAGGAGGATAAGCGCGGATTATGGGCATCTGTTGACACTGTTGAGAGCGTCATGAAGATTATGACCGAGCTGCTCGCAAAAGTTGAGGTTGATGATGGACTTGCGCTTTCGGGACTCGAAAAGGGTTACTCACTTGCTACAGATGTTGCGGAGTACTTAGTGATGAAGGGAGTACCTTTCCGCGAAGCTCACATGAAGGTAGGGCGTTTAGTGGGGTGGTGCATAAGCAAGGGGTTAAGGTTTGAGGATTTAACGCTTGAGCAGTGGAAGGAACATATCCCTGAAACTGATACGGCCATGCTCGGAATATTATCGCCGCGTGAAAGCGTCAGAAGGCGCAATACTTACGGGGGTACGGGGTTTGAACAGGTTAAACGGCAGATTGAGGGTGCAGGGGATAGGGTGTAGGGTTTAGCTACCCCCTAACCCCTAACCCCTAATCCCTTTTACCTATTCCCCTAGAATCTTTCGACCTTGTATTTTTCTTCGAGAACCTTCGCTTTGTCCTGAAGTAATTTCTGAGTCTTCTGGTCTTTGAGTTCCTGAAGTATTCTTTCCTTCACCTGCTCAAACGGTACAACCGACTCAGGTATACGTTCCTCAAGTTTAATGATGTGCCAGCCGAATTGAGTCTTTACGGGTTCAGAGACATCGCCGTTATTCTTGAGTGCAAACGCAGCTTTCTCGAACTCAGGAACCATTACGCCCTTAGGGAACTCGCCTAAATCACCGCCGTTAGCTGCACTTCCCGGGTCTCTTGAGTATTCTTTAGCAACGACATCGAATGACTTTCCTGCTTTCAGTTCACTCTGAACCTTAGCGAGTTCCTCATCACCGCTCACGAGTATATGACGTGCATGTATTCTTTCGGGCTGTGTGAACATAGTGGGGTTATCGCTGTAGAATTTCTTAGCCTCGTCATCGCTTACGGTAATGTCCTTAATGACATCACGCATTGCGGCCTGAGCTAACATTGCGCGTCTTGCGCTGAGGAGCTGTGCCTGAAACTCGGGTGTCCTGTCGAGTTTCGAGTCTTCAGCGTCAAGAGCATAGAGCCTCATAGTGATTACATCGTCAAGAATCATTTTCCTTCCCTGTTCCGAAGCGTATAACATCATGGCCTGCTGACCGAAAGGCTGAATGAACTCTAACACTTCAGCTTCGGTAATATCCTGACTGCCTACACGTGCCAAAACCTTTTCGGAATCGGCTGCATATGCTGCGAACGGGAGAGTTAATGAGAGAATAAGAGCTGTCAAAAATTTTTTGTACAACAGAATCACTCCTGAATGATAAAATTTTAATCCTGCAAAGTTTATCACACCGAAAAAAAATTCACGTATAATAATCAGGAAATTTCACATTAAATTTTTACGGAGCTGATTTATTTTGCGCATCGTTAATACTCAGGTTGTACTCGGCCTCTCAATATGGATTCTGGGATTTGCTTTCATGGTAATGGGCTGGTTAGTCGGCGAACTCTCAGAGAAATGGGGCAAAATCCCCTCAAAAATTCTCTACAAAACAGGCGTTGTAATCGTCGGTGTTCCCGTCATCATTATGCTCTGGAAAATTTCGGCATTGCTTTATGTCAACCGCTTCAACATCTCGACATACATCAATAACGCTTTCCAGTTCATTCAGGACGCTCTGAAAGTCCTCTAAAATCATGGCAGGATTCATACTGGCTAACGTAATCGGACTCATTGCCGCAGCATTCATGCTTTACTTTCCGTACACATGGTGCAGACGCAAAAATGAGTCCGAAGAATCTTACGGCCTTAAATGGTTCATGACCCGTCAGGCTAAAATTGATGTCATCATTGCATTAGCTGTTACATTGATTCCGCTGACTTTGATTGTGATGTATCTTCCGCGTTCTTGGGGAGGCGGACTGAAAACCCCATCGTTTTGGAACGCACTTAACATTCTCGGAGGAGGTATAGCGGCAGCATTTATTGAGGAGACATTTTTCAGGGGATGGCTTCAGACTTTAGCAGTCAGGAAACTGGGAACAGTTATAGGAA
>JAFTBA010000126.1 GCA_017458545.1 Synergistaceae bacterium
CTGCACCTGCTGAGGCTGCTGCAGGAAGAAAAATCGACCTGCTTGTTCAGGACGGTGCTAACGCTGACGGTATAATAATCGTTCCAGATGTCAACAAACTCACTGAGAAGGAAGCAAGAGAACTCTTAACGTCAGCAGGTCTTAAAATTCAGGGAACAGACAGGGTATACAGTCCGTTGCTCGAAGAAGGTACGGCTATTGAGACACGCCCCGGAACAGGCAGCACTCTCAGGGCAGGGCAGGGAGTAATCCTTAAAGTTGCAAGCAGCAGAAGACCTGCAGGATATATGGGTTCTGACTCGAAGTCCTCATCTAACACTAACGGTACTGCAAGGCGCGTAACGAGTCAGAGAGATGACGATACTAAGCCGTCATCGGGTAAACAGACCGCTAAGACTCAATCCGACAATAAACCCGACAACAGACCCGACAATAAACCCGAAAAATCAGACAGCGATTCAGTCAGTCCTAAAGCACAGCAGAACGAAAACGAAAACGAAGAAGAGTTCATAGGTGATGATTACGCCCCTGCACCCGCAGTTAAAACAGCTCAGAACACTAATCCTCAGCCTCAGCCTAAGACTCAGACTCAGAGTCAGCCTTCACAGCGGTCAGGCGGTAATAAGACAGCACCTATACGCTATATTGTTCCGCCTATAGCGAGGCCGATGAATCTGAGGATTGAGGTTACGGATCCTTCCGGCAAACGCGACATTCTCAACAGGCAGGTCAGCAGCGGCGAAAGAATTAACGTTAATGCGAGTTACTCAAATGAATGTGTAGTAACTATTTATCTTGGCGGTGAATTTGTCTGGCAGGAAAGGAAAAATTAACATCATGAGAAAAATTTTTATTGCACCCTCATTGCTCGGTGCTGATCCTCTTAACCTGACAGCTGACATTGAGAGAATGAAGAATAATTTTGACTGGTTACACCTCGACATAATGGACGCTCATTTTGTCCGTAACCTTTCATTCGGGCCGTCGTTCGCACGGGCACTCAGGAAGAATTATCCTGACGCTTTTATTGATACTCACCTGATGACGGATAATCTTGAGACAGTTCTGCCGCTGTTTATTGACGCAGGAGTGTCGCTGATTAGCGTTCATGCAGAGACGGAGAGTCATTTACTTCATGCAGTGCTCTCACAGATTAAGAACGCAGGTATCAAAACGGGAATCGCTCTTTGTCCTCCTACGCCTGTAACTATGATTGAAAGCGTTTTGAATCTTGCTGACTTGGTGCTTGTTATGTCAGTAACTCCGGGATTCGGAGGTCAGAAATTTATTGAGTCATCGCTCGGAAAAGTAAGGGAACTGGTAAGCATAAGAGCGGTTAAGAATTATAATTATCTGATTGAAATTGACGGCGGAATAAACGAGAATAATATAACGCGCGTTGTGCTTGCCGGCTGTGATGCAATCGTAATGGGAAGCGCAGTATTCAGAAACAATGACCCTGCATTATGGCTTGAGGGTATACGCGCTAAGATTAAGGAAGGCAGTGAAGATTGTGACAGAACGAGATGAAGCCCTGAAAGAGTTGGGGCGAATGATAACGGAACGCCGCGAAAGTTTAGGAATGACACTTGAAACGGTATTCGACCGCACTAAGATACGTCCCGAATACCTGCGCGGAATCGAAGAAGGTAACTATAAAAATTTCCCTGAACCTGTTTACATTAAGGGCTTTGTGCGTACATACCTGAAACTCATTGACGCTGAGGACCTTCAGGAAGATTTCATGTCCCAGCTTAACAGGATGTTCAACAGCGGTCAGCGCAAAAATTCAGACCAGCGTCATCCCAAAAAAGAAAGAGAAATAAAAAATATTCTTGGCAACGGCTCATCATTACCCGAAGGATTCAAACCTGCATCGCATTTCTGGGTATTCTTCGTTTTGCTTCTGGCTCTCATTGGAACGGGCGTATATGTCTGGTACGGAATGAATTTTAACGGCGCAGGTTTAGACCTGAAGAACATAAAGTTCTTTAACTTCTCGCGCAACAACGGTGCTTTAACTCCTGATGAAATTCTCTCGCAGGACATAATACCAGTATCAGGTGATGCAGGATTCGGAATACCTGTTTCAGTTGATGATGAACCCGTCTCACAAGAACCTGAACAGAAAGTGAGTCCGTTCCTTGAGATTCACGCAGTTAATGACGTATGGCTGAGCGTATCATTCGGAGGAGCTAAACCCGTCTATAACCGCACAATGAGACGCGGAGACTCTATGCGCTGGGATTTGAACTCGCCCGCAACTGTCAGAATAGGACGGCCTACAGCAGCTCAGGTTATCCTCAACGGCAAAGATCTAGGTATCGTTAATCCTTCAGGCAGACGTTCAGAGACATACATATACAATCCTGACGGGACATATAACCTCGTTCAGAGAAGAAGCAGGAATTAAACCGGAGAGGAGTTATGACTATAATGGCAGCAGAGGCAGGGGTAATAAAACCCTGGTGGCGTGAAGCAATAGAGACAATAGTATGGGCGTTTATACTTGCGATGATTATAAGGACGTTCATAGTACAGGCGTTTTGGATTCCCAGCGGCTCAATGATTCCTACGCTTGAAGTTAATGACAGGGTATTAGTCGCTAAGTTTTGGAACTGGGTGTTTGAACCCAAAAGAGGCTCATTATATGTGTTCCGTTACCCTATGGACAGGGAGAGGGATTTCGTTAAACGGGTAATCGCAGTTCCGGGTGATACTGTTGACATCAAAAACGGAATCGTTTACATAAACGGTATTGCTACCGAAGAAACTTATGTGAAGAATCATGACCGTTATACTTTGACGAAGAGCAGTCTTTTCCCGGAAGTACCGTTCAAAGTCCCTGAAGGAAAATATTTCATGCTCGGCGATAACAGAGGCAATTCACAGGACAGCAGATTTTGGGGATTTGCTGATATTGACGACATGAGAGGGCCTGTATTTTTCCGATACTGGCCGCTCAACAGAATAGGTATTCCCTTTTAGAGCCGTGCCCAGAACTGTATGGTACCCCGGCCACATGGCCAAAGGTGCGCGCAAACTCTCCGAACTCGTCAGCAAACTCGATGTTATTATCGAGGTCAGAGACTCGCGCGCTCCTTCATCAACATCATCACCGCTCATTAAATCACTGTCAAAATACACTCAACAAAAACCCGTCATTCACGTTCTCTCACGCAAGGACCTTGCAGACCCCGAAAAATTACAGCTCTGGTTAAACGGCCTTAAACATACTTACTCGGCAGACCTCAGAAAGCGTGAAGGACTTGCAAACATACGCAGGGCAGTAATGGATTTCAAGCCTAAGCACAGGGAAGTCAGACTCGCTGTTGTAGGCATTCCTAACGTAGGCAAATCACTGTTACTGAATTTGCTCGCAGGTAAATCATCGGCCTCAGTAGGAAATATTCCCGGCATCACTAAGTCAGTCAGCTGGTACAGGAACGATGGTATGTTGATTGTCGACAGTCCCGGTATCCTTGACCCTCACGCTGAGGCAGGAGCTCATATGATTCTCTCGTGGCTGGGCTGCGCTAAAGCTGAAGTTGTAGGAGGATGGGAGAACGCTGCATTGTCATTGATTCGTTTTCTGACTGAACGCTCAATGACTGAGCTTATTCCCGTTAAAACTGAAACTGAAACTGACGGTGATGATGTGCCTGCGCTCACTGAAATTCTTGAGAGAATAGGACGGCGTTACGGGTGTTTAATTTCGGGGGGACGTGTCGATACCGAATTGGCAGGCAGGAAATTTATTGAGGCATTCAGTTCGGGCAAACTCGGAAGATTCTGCCTTGAAGTGCCGAAAGGAGAGAAGGCTGTTGACTTTGCTCAAAGGGCATTTAACTTTGCTGAAAGGTGCAGTGCCGCTGTTAAGACAATTTATGCTGGTGAATGATTTAATCCTTCCTGCACGTGCTGAACCAGTTGAAGCACGCAGCGGACTCAGAATGCTTGAGAAGTCCGGAGCCGTAATAGGAACTGATGAGGCCGGACGCGGAGCATTGGCAGGGCCTGTAGTGGCTGCAGCTGCCGTATTAACGCGCGAACAGGAAGAGGCTTTGCTCGCTATGGGCCTCAAGGATTCGAAAAAAGTAACTGCGTTAAGGCGCGAAAAAATCTTCAAGGCCATGAATGATATGGGAGTGTTATGGCGTGCTTACATGGGCAGTCCTGAGAGCGTTGACAATGACGGTATATCAGCTGCGACCCTTCGGACAATGAAAGAGTGTGTCAACAGACTCGCACGCAAAGTAACGGGTAAAATTTCGTGTGTAATCGTTGACGGTACTGAGGAAATACCGGGCATAGATTTTCATCAGTGGGCATTGATTAGGGCTGACGATTTGATTCCGTGTGTTTCAGCAGCTTCGATAGCAGCAAAAGTAATCAGGGACAGACTCATGATTAAACTTGCCGATAAATATCCTGAATACGGTTTCACACATAACAAAGGTTACCCTACAAAATTTCACATGAAAACCGTCATGGAATTGGGAATGACTGATATACACAGGGAAAGTTTTTGCCGTAAAATATTTCTGAAAGGAGAACGAAAACTCTAATGCCTCCGATAAACGTGAACATAGAGCAGGGTTACAGTCAGGCACAACAGAATATCAGCACTAACGCAAGGCAGGGTCAGATTTCGACACAGCCGCAGATTCAACAGCCCTCACAAATTGCCGCAAGACTCGCAGGAGTTAAAACGGGTCAGGTTGTTGAAGGGAGTGTGTTATCACAGTCGCAGGACGGAACATATTTAGTGAGGGTTGACGTGAACGGTGTGCCTCAGGAATTGCGTGCGCGTGCAACTGTCTCACTGATACCGGGCGAACATTTCCGGGCAGTCTGGGACGCTTCAGGGCAGGACGGTGTACCTGTGCTGAGACTGTCGCAGGGTGAACTGTCATTCCTCTCACAGATTCCTGCTAAGGACAGGGAATTAGCGACTGCATTACTGGCGAGGGGCTTACCGTTAAGCAATGAAGTGCTTTCTGCAATAAAAGATGCCTGGCGCAAAGCAGGCGGTCAAAATGAACTTTCATCATTTATTGAGCTTTGGGCAAGGGATGTACCGATGACTGCTGAGAATGCCTCACTGCTCTCACAGTATGCCGCTATGAACGGTGCTGAAGCAACAGAAATGTGGAACAGAATCCGCAAGGAGCTCAGGGAACGCACTAAAGAAGGCAAAGACCCCGTTAAAGCACTCAAATCGATGAAGGACGGAAGCGATGAGACCGCTAAATTTTTACAGGCTCAATCTATTCTGATGAAACCTCCGCGTAATGATGTGAACCCTGCATTACTTGCAGCACCATTCTGGCCTTTAATGGAGAACTCATCACAGAACATGACAGCTAAAATTTATGTAGGGCGTTCGTCTTCCGATGAAGCTCAAAAGTATTGGCAGGTAGGTTTCGGAATAACAGGTTCATCGCTCGGTGAAGTAGGAGGACTAGTTGAGAGCGACGGCAAAAGCTGTAACTTAACGCTGAACGCCGAGAAAGTTTCAACATGCAGGTTAATTGAACGCCACAGAAGGGATTTACGCAGGGAACTTCAGGGAGTAGGTATACCCGTAACATTCATAGGAATAGCTGTAAAAGCACCTGAGAGCGGACGGGATATTTTAGCGGCAGGGCGCGGCCTAGACATAACGGTTTAACGGTGCTGAAAAATGGCTGAGAACAGACCCGATAAAGCTGTAGCGGTTAAGTACGACAACAAAAAAATGAGTGCACCCGAAGTTATAGCGAAGGGTGAAGGATTTTTAGCGCGTAAAATTGTTGAACGTGCGATTGAGGCCGATGTACCTATTGTTGAGGACGCTGCGTTAGTGTCAGCATTAATTTCGCTTGAACTGGGTGAGGAGATTCCGTCAGAACTGTACGAAGTTGTAGCGAGGGTATTGGCATGGGTATACAGGCTCGATAAAGACCAGTCTTCCCGTAAACAGTAATCATTAAATGACAGACTTAACGGACTCAACAAATGCACAAAGACTTGGCCGAACGGCTGAGGATTTAGCTGCTGAGTATCTTGTGTCGCTGGGATGGAGAGTGCTTGCGCGTAACGTTAGGAATCATTACGGTGAACTGGACATTGTAGCGTTTGACGTTAAGACGAAGCCGCAAGAATTAGTGATAATTGAGGTGAGGTGCAGGAGTGTAGGGAAAGTTCAGGGAGCATTAGATTCTGTGAGCAGAAGGAAAATAGGAAGCCTTAAACGCGCGTCATGTGAGTATGTTGATTCTATAGGGTGGACAGGGTTTTGGAGGATAGATCTTATAGGGATAACGCTTCATGAAAGAGGTAATTTTGATAACTATACGATTGAGCATGTTAAGGATATAACGTCATAACTTATACCCCCTCCGCGTAATAATCTTCCCGTCAACAATATAGCTCTGCGAATTTCCAACGATAACAGTACAGAACATATCAAGTCCTCCGAAATCTCTCAGTCTCTTTAACGTCATAACCTCATGGCTCTCATCATTACGTCCTGCGTTCCTCACGAACCCCGAAGGTGTTTCAGGGTCTTTCACCGTTAAAAGAACATCGCAAGCCCTCCTCAAATGATTCGGTCTGAGCGAACTCACAGGGTTATATATGCAGACGACAAAATCCCCCCAACACGCAGCGGTTAATCTCTTCTCAATAACGCTCCATTCTGTTAAACGGTCGCTCAGGCTGACCACAACATAATCATTCATCAGCGGTGCGCCAAGTATGGCAGCACACGAATTAGCAGCAGTTACACCCGGTATAATTCTTACTTCGACTCCTGAACCCTCCGCTAACTCAAGCATTAACCCTGCCATACCGTAAACACCTGCATCGCCTCCAGAAATTAACGCCACATTCTTACCGTAATCACGCGCCTCACTCAATGCCATGTTACATCTGTCAGTCTCACGGGTCATTCCTGAGGTAAATATTTTTTTGTGAGCCGTTAAATTCCGTATCAGGTCAACATATTTCGGGTAACCTACAATGACATCGCATGACTTTATCGCTTCAACGGCCTCAATAGTCATTGTATCGCCGCCTCCGGACCCTATACCCACAACGTAAATCACAGCGTCCTCAGAAATTCATTCAGCGCATTCAACGCTCTTGTCCGGTGAAACATTGCGCGTTCCTTCTTACCTTTAATGCCTGAGACCTGCGGAAAGATTCCCAAGTTCATGTTCATAGGCTGGAAGTGTTCAGGCTCTGCAGTTCTCAGGTAATTCAATAGTGAACCTGCAGCACATTCACGCGGCCATGAAGGAAGTTCCTTACCGCTGAGGAGTGATGAGGCGTTAATCCCTGCAACGAGTCCCATTGCTGTACTTTCCATGTAGCCCTCAACACCTGTAATCTGACCTGCAAGAAAAACATCATCATATCCCCTCAGCCTTAACCATTCATCGAGGACAACAGGAGCATTAACGGAAGTGTTGCGGTGCATTACTCCGAGTCTGACGAACTCGGCATTTTCAAGGCCGGGAATCATAGCAAAGACACGTTTTTGTTCAGGCCATTTGAGTCCCGTCTGGAAACCTACCAGATTGAACAGTGTTCCCTCAGAATTGTCCTGCCTCAGCTGAACTGCTGCGTAAGGTTCACGGCCTGTTCGCGGGTCGGTTAATCCTCTGGGTTTCATAGGACCGAATCTCAATGTATCGACTCCTCTTTCGGCAAGTGCCTCAACTGGCATACAGCCCTCGAAATATTTAGCACTCTTCTCGAAGTCATGAGGGACGTTCCTTTCTGCGTGAATGAGAGCGTCATAGAAAGCTGAATATTCGTCTTTCGACATTGGGCAGTTAATATAGTCATCACTGCGTCCGTAACGCCCCGTAACAAAAACTTTCGACATGTCTACAGACTCTCTCGTAACTACGGGGGCAACAGCATCGTAAAAATAAATCCTTTCACCTGCTACAGCCCTTAAACTTTCCGCAAGCCTGTCGGAAGTTAAAGGACCTGATGAAATTATTGCCGCTGTTTTCGGAACGTCAGTATATTCTTCGCGGATAAGGTGAATATTTTTATGTGATGTTATGCGTTCGGTAACCAGTGATGAGAATTTTTCGCGGTCAACAGCTAATGCACCTCCTGCAGGAACTCTGGAGGCATTAGCGCATGAAAGTATTAACGAGTTCATGAGTGCTAATTCTTCCTTGAGGATACCTGCTGCTGAAACCCTGTCGTTTTTGTTCTCTGAACCCAGCGAATTACTGCATACTATTTCGGCTAACATAGCTGTTTTGTGCGCAGGGGTTAAGAGCTTCGGCCTCATCTCGTAAAGCTCAACGGTAAATCCTCTTTCCGCAAGCTGATAAGCAGCTTCACAGCCTGCTAACCCTGCACCTATTACAGTGATGTCATTCATGGGATAATTTTCCTCTTAACACGTTTATATCTTCCGGTGAAACGCCTATACTGAAAAAATATCTTGCTGCAGCATCAGCGAGGTTAATACCTTCAAGAGTTTCAAGACCGAAAGCAGTACAAAGAAAATTATAAATTTCATAGCGTGCTACAAATTCATATTCATCAGAGCCTGCTGTTATCCCGAAATAGTTTCTGAACGAAATCATGTAGTCGTCTGTAACTTCCTGAATATTCGCGCCCGTTAAGCACTCGATAAGGGCGCATACGAATCCTGCCCTGTCTTTTCCTAAACTGCAGTGAATGAGGTAAGGAGGTTCGTTAGCGGCCATGAATCGAATCCCTTCAGCAAGACTCTTTTTGAATTTTTTATCGGAATACTTCATGCCGAGATTCAAACAGATAATTTTTTGAGTACTGTAGTAACTCCCTGAGTAACCCTTATGAGCTTTCATGCTCTTGTCAGAGTCTGCAAGGTTAATGAAAGTTTTAATGCTTGCAAGTTCGGCGGCATTGTCAGCGATTCTGTTGCGTTCGCCCCAAGTGCTTACGGGCGATGACGAACGGAACAGTTTTCTCTCAGCGATTCCGTTCGTGTGAACCATGCGGAAATTTGCGAACTCCAAATCGCTCAGCTGAGGGTAATCGCTTCTGTGTCTTCCGAGTCGTCCTGAGAGTGAACGGTAAAATTTTTTGCTGTCAAATTTTCTGCCGTTAATTTCGGGCTGTTCTGAACGGGAAATTGACGGCAGTGTTAAAACAACAAAGAAAACCGCGAGGAGTGCGGTTAAAATTTTTCTGAGTTTCAATTTCAACGCTACTCCTCGAAAATAATCGGCTTGCCTTTAACGGCAGTACCTTCAACGTATTCATCAGTACCGATATAAAGCGTATGGCCGTTAAGATTTATGCTTGTTTTGTCGCAGGTCAGTGAGTTGACATACGAGTCTTCCGTTAAATCCCAAACAGATCCCGTAGCATCAACATAAACCCTTCCAGAAGTTCCAAGAGAGTTTACTGCTCCCGTGAAAGCTGCGTTACTCAGGTATACGTTGACAGCTGATATTTCATCGAGGGCTATATCGCCGTCAATGTCCTGATTCTTCACGTAAAAATTAACTCTGCCTCCGTTGACTCCTGAGTTGGATTTTTCCGCCCTGAGCAATACTCCCGAAAGGTCTTCATTGATTATCAGTGAAGTACTGACAGTGATTTGAGCTTCTGTGTTCGTAACAAGGAAAATATCGCCGTGTTTATTGGTGAGAGTTCCTCCCTGCATGTTAAAGACTGCAGTACCGTCAACAGCATTAGTACCCTGCTGACGGATTAAAACTGCCTGTAATCTTTCAGCAGCCGACTCGCTATCGTAAACGGTATTATGATCTGCAGTGATGTCGCAGCTTGTGAGTGATACCGAGCTTATGCCGTTAATGACTACCGACTGGGCAGCATTAGCTTCGAGTTTAGCATTTGAGACAGTTACTTCACCTCCCGAATAAACTGAAGGAGAGCCGAGACCTTTTGCCGCGTAACGTCCTCTTGCTGCTGTAATGACTCCGTTTCTTTCGGCGCGTAACGGCGGAGCGTCTGAGCCTGAAGTTTCAACGGTAACATGTTTTGAGATTACAGTACCCTCATTAGAGGCTGCCAGACCTGCAGCTCTTGTGCCTCTTGTGAATACGACGCAGTCCGAAACAGTAACGATAGTGCCTGTGTTGTAAGCGAAAACTGCATTGGAGTTATCACCGCTGGAGTCGATGATGGAGTTCCAGATAGAGAGGTCTGCACCGTCTCTTGCGAGTATTGCGGAGTTAGAGCCGTAGAGTATGGCCTGTTGAGTTGAAGAGCTGCCTGTTTTTGTGAACCTGTAGTAAGAATACTCCCGTTTGTCTCCGCTGACGATGAAGAGGTTATATTCGTCTTTATCGTTGACGAGTTTGGCTCTTGTGTCAATGTCGGTGGAAGTGAGGTATTGAATTGCGCTGAGATCTTTTTCGGTGCTTGAGGACGAGCTGCCGCCGTCATCAGAGGATCTGTGATCCATTTTGCAGCCTGACCCTATGAAGAGCGAAGCTGTTAGTGCGAGGATGAGGAAGTGTAAATATTTTAACCTCAAAATAAAAACTCCTTTCGGAATAAAGAATAAATCATTAACAGAAATTTGCTGACAGTAAATCAGAAACGGCCTTTTGCAGTTCAGGTACTGAGTGTTTGCGTGAACGTGCACAATCCTGAGCCTGATTGCTGCAGATGAGGCAGGTTCTGAAATCCTGACGTGATAATTTTCTTCCTAAAGGGTCAATAATGTCAATGTCAAATAATCTTCCTATCGGTGAAGAGTTTTCGATGTGAACGGCTAAGTCTTTTAGTTTTTCGGGTGAAACGCTGCAAACTGCAAGGAGTAATTCATCGCCTGTGTCCTCATGAATTTCAGAGGCATCGAGGATTTTAGCGTTTAAGCGTGCGAGTCCCTCAAGGATTAAGATTTGCCCGATGTCGAAAGCCCTGCGGATTAAGTCATTTGTTTTAACCGGGCCCGGAATGTTCATGCTGAACGAGACCAAAGGCGAATGATATTGAGCGAGAAAAGACTGCTGGGAATTAGCACGCTGTTCGCGTCTTGCAAGCATTTGTGATAGAGTGATTTCGTTACCTGTCATGATAAAAATAAAGTCCCCTTTGTGAGAGAAATTATATCTTAAATATCAGGGGTAGACGATATGTATCATGATTTTCAGCGTGACAAGTCATTATCTCTGACGAAAGCAATGAAACTGTCAATGATTTTCTCTGTGCGCTGAGTTATATCTTCTTCTGTAAAATCTGATTTTGTTTCTGCGAGTTTTTTCAGTTCGTGAATATTTGTATCAGGTTTTCCGTGAACGCGGCCGCGATAATATTTAGCCTTATCCTGAAATCTGTAATCAGAGGCGCGGATATTAATCTTTTTTTCGAGAAGTGATTTGTTGCCTAATGCTTCGCCGTTAGGCGGAACAGGTATTCTGTTTCTTGC
>JAFTBA010000127.1 GCA_017458545.1 Synergistaceae bacterium
CGCTCTCAACGTCGTTCAGGGCAGTTCAACAGCTGCTTTCAGGGCTTCAATCTATGACGCTCACACTGGTATCGCTGTCAACGGCGCAACGAACATTAAAGTCTCGGACAACAAATTAGTCGGAGTACTTCACCCGAACGTTGACATCGAATTTGACGCAACAGCTAACATCAAAGCAACTTGGAGCGATGCCGAAAAGAACTTCATCCTTGAGCCTGAGACTGACGCATACGAGGCCATTATCCACATCGTTGACAGCTCAACGATATTCCAGATCGGCGCTAACGAGGGCGAGGACATCGCTATCGACATCGGCAACATGTCAGCAGGTTCACTGGGCGTAACCAACATCAACGTCTCAACGCGCGAATCAGCCTCCAAGTCAATCGGAATGATTGACGCTGCAATCAACAAGGTATCATCACAGCGCGCTAAGATCGGTGCATACCAGAACGCACTCGAATACACGAGCGAGAACCTGACGACAACAATGACCAACTTAACGGCAGCCGAGTCCAGAATAAGAGACGCTGATATGGCTCAGACGATGATGGAGTTCGTAAAACTTCAGATCCTCAACCAGAGCGGTACATCAATGCTTGCACAGGCAAACCAGCTTCCTCAGTCAGTGTTGAGCCTCCTCAACGGCTAATAACGGAAGTAAAAGCACAATACACACACTCAAAACTCCACAACCCGAAAAAGACCCGAAGACTTCACAAGAGTCGCGGGTCTTTTTTTGACGGTAAATTGTTGTATAATACGGCTCATAATCAGATAAGATAAACAGGAGGATATTAAATCATGGCTGTAAGAGTTGCTATTAACGGCTTCGGACGTATAGGCCGCCTTGCGTTCCGTCAGATGTTTGACGCGGAGGGCTACGAAGTCGTTGCTATTAATGACCTTGTTGCACCCAAAATGCTTGCTCATCTTCTGAAGTTCGACACTACACACGGACGCTACGGCAAGAAAGTTGATTATGACGATGAGAAAGGCACAATTACTGTAGACGGAAAAGAGATCACCATCTACAAGGAGAAGGACGCAGTAAATCTCCCGTGGAAAGAACTCAAAATTGATGTAGTACTTGAGTGCTCAGGGTTCTACGCGTCAAAGGCAAAGGCACAGGCACATATTGACGCAGGAGCGCGCAAGGTAGTAATTTCAGCCCCTGCCGGCAATGACCTTCCCACAATCGTATACAACGTAAACCACAAGACCCTCAAAGCAACTGACACAATCATTTCGGCTGCATCATGCACCACTAACTGCCTTGCTCCTATGGCTAAGGCACTGAATGACCTTGCACCTATTCAGTCAGGGTTCATGACGACAGTACACGCTTATACGGGCGACCAGATGATTCTTGACGGCCCCCACCGCAAGGGAGACCTCAGACGCGCTAGAGCTGCCGCGTGCAACATCGTCCCTAACTCAACGGGTGCTGCAAAGGCTATCGGACTCGTAATTCCTGAGCTTGCAGGGAAACTCGACGGAGCTGCACAGAGAGTTCCCACACCTACAGGGTCAACAACTATCCTTGACGCTGTTGTAACTGGAACGTGGACGAAAGAACAGGTCAATGAGCAGATGAAGAAGGAAGAGACCGAGTCGTTCGAGTACAATACCGAAGAGATCGTGTCATCGGACATCATTGACAGCACGGCAGGATCAATTTTTGACGCTACCCAGACCAAATGCAAACCCGTAGGAGATAATATGACGCTTGTACAGGTAGTTTCATGGTACGACAATGAGAACAGCTACACCACTCAGATGGTGAGAACGATTAAGTACTTCTCAGAGCTGAAGTAAGACAACGGGAAATTTTGAGTCCTGTCCCTGATTATGTTAGGGGCAGGATTTTTTTGTGCTTGCGTTATAATGCAGTGTTAAAGAAAGGGGAATGTAAATATGCCTGTAACATTAACACAATCCAAAAGTAAAACCAAAAGTAACAAAATTTCAGAGGCCAAATTTGCTTTAATATCTGCAATGTTTGCGCCTAACAGGGGAATTGAGGCTATGAAGACTGCAAGCCGTATTGCAGAAGAAAATGGAATAGCAGATATGACGCTTGAAGAAATTAACGCAGAGATTGCCGAAGCAAGGAAGTCATTAGTGTATTGAAGATATACGCTGTTATTGACACGAATGTTCTTGTATCGGCTATGCTCAAATGGTCGTCAGTGCCGGGAGGAATAATTGCGAGTGCTACGAACGGCATTATTGTTCCTGTCCTTAGTGAAGGTATATTAAGGGAATATCGTACCGTGCTTGCGCGAAGTAAGTTTCATATTACACGGGAAACAGTAGATGACATTATAGGAAGATTAGAAGAGTACGGCGAATATATAACTCCTGAGAAGCTGAATGCAGATTTGCCAGACCCTAAAGATGCAGTTTTCTATGAGGTAGTCATGGAAAAACGTAAAAATGAAGATGCTTATCTTGTTACAGGGAACATTAAACACTTTCCGCATGAATATTTTGTTGTTACTCCGAGAGAGATGTTGAATATTCTTATGGATTATTATGGCCCAATCCTGAGAAAAATCCTGCTGAAAGCTGAATTTTGAGGCAAGTGTTTTTTTTGCAGAATATACTTACACAAGGAGGAATGTAATTATGCCGTTAGTACAGTATAGAACAAACAAAATTTCAGGAACTAAATTTGCATTCAATAAAGGGATTGAAGCGTTAAAAGCTGCAGGCAGAACAGCAAAAGAAAACGGGATAGTATATATGACACTCGAAGAGATTAACGCAGAGATTGCCGAAGCAAGAAAGATGCTAAATTCTTAAAAATAAACAAAAAGATACTGAATGTTCATATACTGAAATTTGAGGCAAGGGGTTTTTTTGTTATAATAAGCAAAATCCAATGATTATATTATTCTCATGAAGGAGCATTGTAACATGAAACCATCAAAGTTTTGCCGTATCATTTTATCCGTTCTCCTTATACTTGTCCTGACAGCCACATCACATTCGGCCATGCTCAAAAGCCCCAGAGAATCACGCGAAGAAAATTCACGCAGAAAA
>JAFTBA010000018.1 GCA_017458545.1 Synergistaceae bacterium
AATTTCATGGGACGATTCAAAACTGAAAGTATGTTTGGCGTTTCCTGACGTTTACGAGACGGGAATGAGCTATTACGGATTTCAGATAATCGAGCCGTTCATAAACTCAATGGGGAAAAATTACCTGGCCGACAGAACTTATTGCGTCTGGCCCGACATGCAGCACTTAATGTTACAGCATAATATCCCGTTATCGTCAACCGAATACAAAAAGCCCGTTAAAGATTTTGACGTTCTCGCATTCACCCTTCCCCATGAAACAAGCTACACTAACATACTCAGCATGTTACAGCTTGCAGGTCTTCAGCTGTTCACCGAAGAACGCAATGACGCTTCACCCATCGTTATAGCAGGGGGTTACGGAGCGTATAACCCCGATGTCATAGGGAGGTTCATTGATGTTTTCTGCGTAGGTGAGGCCGAAGCTGTTTTGCCCGAATTGCTGCCGGTTATCGAAAGCACTAAAGGACAGTCTAAAGACGAAAGGCTCAAAGCACTCGCCGAAGTAAAAGGCTGTTACGTTCCTTTGTGCTTTCATGACGGCGATATAGTTGAACGTCAGTACACCGAAAAATTTTTCACGTTGGACTCGATGATAGTACCGAGCGTAAGCATAGTTCATGACCGTGCAGCAGTCGAACTGTTCAGAGGGTGCGGAAGAGGCTGCCGTTTCTGTCAGGCCGGTATGGTCAACAGACCCGTCCGCGAACGCAGCGAATCCGAAGCCGCTCAGTCAATACTCAACATAATATCGTCAACAGGCTGGGAGGAAGCAGGGTTATTGTCGCTAGCGTCATGCGATTATTCGGGGATTGAGACTCTGATTGATGATCTGTCGCCCGTGCTCAACGAAAGAAGAGCTAAATTGAGTCTTCCGAGTCTGAGGATGGACGGATTTTCGGTAGGGCTTGCCGAAAAATTAGAGGGCTTGCGCTCGAAACACGGCGGTATAACTTTTGCCCCTGAAGCAGGGACTCAAAGACTTCGTGACGTAATCAACAAAGGCATAACGGAAGAGATGATTGTAACGTGCCTCAAAGAAATTTTCTCGCGCGGCTGGGAACGTGTAAAGCTCTATTTCATGATGGGACTGCCTACTGAAACAGATGATGATTTAGACGCAATAGCAGAGATTTCGCAGAAGACATTGAAACTTGCGCGCTCAATGGGACGCAAAAGAGCAACAGTGAGCGTATCAGTATCAGGATTCGTACCTAAAGCACATACGCCGTTCCAATGGGAGAGACAGAACAGCATTGAGGAACTCAGAGACAAAGGACGGCGCATTAAATCGCTTGTGCATGACCGTGCTATCTCGTTGAGTTACCACGAACCCGAACAGACATTCCTTGAAGGAGTATTATCACGCGGCGATAAGAGAACTTGCGATGTGATTCTCAGAGCTTGGGAGAAGGGAGCGTGTTTCGACAGCTGGACCGAACATTTTGACCTTCAACGGTGGATTGAGGCGTTCGGGGAATGCGGAGTTGATGCCGATGAGTATTTGAGTGAACGCGATGAGAACGGAAGATTGGCATGGGATTTCGTGAACGTTGGGGTGAGCAGGGAGTTTTTGAGGCGAGAGAGACATAAGGCTTACAGGGGAGAGCTTACGGAGGATTGCAGAGCCGGGTGTGCAGGGTGTGGGATTGGGTGCAGGAAATCATTACCTGCACAAATACACTCGCGGCTTTAGCCGTGAGAGGAATTGCGCCTTTTACTTTTTTTTCGTATAATTCAAATATAATTTTTAATTAGGCGTTCTTTTAGGAACGGATAAAATACTCAACGGTCTTAGAGCCGTTCT
>JAFTBA010000128.1 GCA_017458545.1 Synergistaceae bacterium
AGTCCCCGGAACAGCTGAAGCCTTCAGGAGAATCCGCGAGAAATACGGCGACAAAATTTTATTGCTTGCCGGCGAACCCCACGAAGATCCCGGAGTAATAACAGAAGCCGCAAATGTCGCAGTACACACGGATCATATCGGACGAGGCTACACAATTCCGCTCGGAGCTAAGAAAATGGGCGCAAAAACTTTCGTTCATATTTCATTCCCCCGTCATATGAGCTATGAGACACTCGGACTCAGACGCGCTATCATGGAGGAAGCCTGCAAGGATTTGGGAATCAAATTCGTGTTTGAAACAGCACCCGACCCCACAAGCGATGTAGGTATGGCAGGAGCTCAGCAGTATATTCTTGAGAACATGCCCGCATGGATCGAAAAGTACGGCAAAGACGCTGCATTCTTCTGCACTAATGACGGACATACTGAGCCGTTACTCCGTCAGGTCGCAGCTCTCGGAGGCTACTTCGTTGAGGCAGACCTTCCCTCGCCCTTAATGGGTTATCCCGGTGCATTAGGCATTGACCTCTCGAAAGAGCAGGGAGACTGGCCCGCTATCCTCAAAAAGGTTGAGGACGCTGTTGTCAAAGCAGGTGGCGGCGGACGCATGGGAACATGGGCTTACTCATGGGGCTACACAACAACTGCAGCACTCGTTGAATACGGCAAGCGTTATGTTGAAGGTACTTTCACCAACAAACTGGGCTCAGCCAAAGCACTCAAGGAAATGCGTGAGGCTTATGATGAGTTCTGCCCCGGCGCACATTGGGGAGCAAGTTACTTCATCGATGCTGCAACAGGCATTAAGAACACTAAGTTCGTACTGCTCAGACAGGATACTTACGTTCTCGGCGGTGATTATCTCGGACTCGCTGACGTTGAAGTCCCCGAAAAGTATTTCAAGATTCGCATGACCCCTTCAACGAAGTAAACGCTAATTTCATTTCATTAAGCGAAACTTAAACGGGGAGTGCGCAGAGTAATATAACGCGCATTCCCTTTTTTTCATTCACAGTAAGAGGTGATTATTTTGTCGGAAAATACTCCATTAATACGGCTTGACCATATAGGCAAAGAATTTTACGGCAACCGTGTACTGTCGGACATATCATTTGACATTAACGCAGGTGAAATTATAGGGCTTGTCGGCGAAAACGGTGCAGGTAAATCAACACTGCTCAATATTCTCTTCGGTATGCCCGTAATTTCATCAACAGGCGGTCATGAAGGTTCAATTTATATTGACGGTAAATATGTTAATTTCACATCGCCTAATCAGGCATTGGCTTACGGAATCGGAATGGTTCATCAGGAATTTTCATTGATACCGGGCTTCACTGCAACAGAAAATATTTTGCTCAACCGTGAGGTACTTAACGGCTCATCAATGAGTTACGTTTTCAGCGACAGGGTCTCAACCCTTAAC
The DNA here is from genome assembly GCA_017458545.1 of Synergistaceae bacterium. Lineage (GTDB taxonomy): Bacteria > Synergistota > Synergistia > Synergistales > Aminobacteriaceae > JAFUXM01. The sequence continues at coordinate 1,427 of JAFTBA010000128.1, forward strand.
CGCGAGGCCATGAACGAAAGGGCAAGTGCTGCGATTCACACATTGGGAGTGAACATTAATCCTGACATGGCCGTCAGCGAGATGCCCGTAGGCTATAAACAGTTCATCGAAATAGCGCGCGAAATTGACCGAAAGAATACACGATTGCTGTTCCTCGATGAACCTACTGCAGTGCTTGCAGAGAGCGAAGCAGAAATCCTCATAGCAGCACTCAAAAAATTAGCGCGTTCGGGAATCGCTATCGTTTTCATTTCGCACAGACTGAGCGAGGTTAAAGAGCTTTGCCACAGAATATTAGTGCTCAGGGACGGCAGACTCATTACCGACAGGAACGCTGAAGAACTCACAATGAGGCAGATAGCTTCATTCATGGTAGGACGCGAAAGCGAGAGGCGCGAAGTTCCTCAAGAGGCAGTTCAGCAGGAAGAAGCTCCCGATGAAACTCAAACACTTGACGGCACATCAGCCCCATCAGTCAAAAAAAAGAAAAAGAAAATACGCCCTGCTCTCAAAGTCGAACATCTTTGGGTAGACATGCCCGGCGAAACAGTAAGAGATGTTTCGTTCGAGGTAATGAAGGGCGAAATTTTCGGGATAGGCGGTCTCGCAGGTCATGGCAAACTCGGAATCCCTAACGGCATTATGGGACTCTATCCTTCAGGCGGTAAAGTGAGATTGTTCGGGAAGACTCTCACGCTTAACAAACCCCGTGCAGCTCTCGGCAGAAAAATGGCTTTCGTCAGTGAGGACAGAAGAGGTGTAGGGTTACTTCTTGATGAGCCGTTAGACTGGAATATAACTTTCACTGCAATGCAGACTCAGGGAAGATTCCTGCTAGGTATTCCGTATATCTTCCAGATTCGCAACGAGTACGCAATGAGGAAGGAAGCTCAGAAATACATAGACAGGTTAAGCATAAAATGCACAGGCCCTCAACAACATGCGGGCGAATTATCTGGCGGTAACCAGCAGAAAGTTTGTCTCGCTAAGGCATTCGTACTGCGTCCCGATATACTGTTAATATGCGAACCTACTCGCGGAATTGACATAGGTGCTAAAACTCTGGTGCTTGACACTATAAGGGAGTACAACAAGGAACACGGCACTACGATAATCATAACGAGTTCCGAGCTTGAGGAACTGCGTTCGGTCTGTAACAGGGTAGCGATTGTTGACTCAGGGAGAATAGCAGGGATATTACCTGCATCGAGTCCTGCTGAAGATTTCGGAATGTTAATGACGGGACAGGCAGCAAATAACAACGAAGATGAAGAGGAGGTTAAGGAGTCGGCATGATAAAGAGATTTATTGACAGAGCAGGATGGCCCAGAATAATCATTGCGCTTTTCCTGCTCGGACTGTTCATAGCAGCTCCGTTTGTCGGCGTGAGAGTAGACACTTCATTGTCTAACACTCTCGTGCGTTTCGGAATGAACGGTGTTATGGTCTTGGCCATGATACCAATGGTAGAGGCAGGATGCGGATTAAATTTCGGACTTCCTCTCGGAATAATAGCAGGTTTACTGGGTGCAACGCTCTCGCTCGAATGGAACGATGAAATTCTCGCGTACCTAATTGAAATGGGACTGCGCTATAAAATTTCATGGCTTACTGATACGTTCGTAATGAACTGGCGCGAGCCTTTAGGGTTTGCGTCGGCAATAATAATCGCTATACCTATTGCCGCAATATTAGGCTGGTTCTACGGCAAACTCCTCAACAGAGTCAAAGGCGATGAGATGATGATTGCTACGTATGTCGGATTCTCGTCAGTGTCATTCATGTGCATAGCGTGGTTACTGCTGCCCTACAAACACCCTACTATGGTATGGGGTTACGCGGGCAAAGGACTGCGAACTACTATAAGCGTTGAAGGTTATTGGCTGCATGTACTGAGTGATGCGCTTGCGATTGACATTAACACTGAGAACATTCACCTGTATATACCTACTGGAATGCTGATATTCTTTGCTGTTATGGCGTTCTTAGTGTGGGTGTTTATGAGGACTAAAACGGGTACGGCAATGACTGCTGTAGGTTCAAATCCTGACTTTGCGCGCGCTTCAGGTGTTAACGTTGACAAAATGAGAACGATTGCAGTAGTAATGTCAACAGTACTGGGTGCAATAGGTATTATAGTTTACGAACAGAGTTTCGGTTTCATTCAGCTGTATATGGGACCGTTCTATATGGCATTGCCTGCAGTAGCTTCGATATTGCTCGGAGGTGCGAGCGTCAACAAAGCAGGTATATTAAATGTTATAGTGGGAACGTTTTTGTTTCAGGGAATTTTGACGATGACACCGAGCGTGATTAACAGTTATTTGCAGACGGATATGTCGGAGGTAATCAGGTTGATTGTGAGCAACGGAATGATTCTCTATGCTCTCACAAGAAAGGTGCGTGCAGGAAGATGATTCGCAAACTCTTTGACATAATCGCTAATAACGCAGTGCCTGCCGTCTTCATATTAATTTCGGCGTTCGCAATACCTTTATCGGGGTATTCAGCGAGCTATTTGATTCAGGAATTATTGACGCGTATAGGGCGTAATTCATTCCTGATACTTTCACTGTTGATACCAATCATGGCCGGAATGGGATTGAATTTCGGAATGGTACTCGGAGCGATGGCAGGGCAGATAGGATTACTGTTTATTTGCGACTGGGGCATAGTAGGTATTCCCGGAATGGTCTTAGCATGTCTGATAGGTACACCTATAGCCGTAGTGCTGGGAATATTCTGCGGCCATGTTCTTAACCGTGCGAAAGGCCGCGAAATGGTAACGTCATATATTTTAGGATTCTTCATCAACGGCGTGTATCAGATGGTAGTGTTATACCTTATGGGCTGGATAATCCCTATCACTAACCCTGCATTGCTATTGTCGAGGGGTTACGGTGTGCGCAATGCCGTCAGCCTGTTAAGCATAAGGGGAATACTGGATAACCTTATACCTACGGTTATAACGGGTACTCAGGGAGCAGGTCAGTTCTTAAACGTTCAGGGAGGGAACGCATTTATACTTTTGCAAATGCCATTCCTTGACGGAACGATAAGAATACCTTTAGCGACATTGATAGTGATAGGACTGTTCTGCGTGTTCATAGTGTGGTTCAGGCGTACTAAACTGGGACAGGATATGAGGGCAATAGGTCAGAGTCAGGCAGTTGCCGACAGCGCAGGTATACCCGTCAACAGGACCCGAATAATAGCAATAGTAATTTCAACGGTACTTGCGTGTTACGGACAGATAATATACCTTCAGAACATGGGAACGCTTAACACGTATAACAGTCATGATCAGGCAGGAATGTTCTCTATTGCCGCGCTGTTAATCGGAGGGGCTAGTGTTTCGCGTGCGAGCATAGCGAATGTGTTTGCAGGAGTAATTCTGTTTCACTTAATGTTTATTGTTGCGCCTGTTGCAGGAAAGAATCTTATAGGCGATGCGCAGATAGGTGAATATTTCAGGGTATTCGTGTCGTACGGGGTAATAGCGATTGCGTTAGTGCTTCATGCTTGGAGACGTAACCGTGAACGTGAAGCGGCCCGAAGGAGTCTTCGCGGTAACAGAGGAGGCGAGTAAGAATGCTGAACGAATACTTATCGATAGCGCGGATGTATCTTGATACGTGGGGATTGAGTCCCGAACTTGCAGGATTGATATTGCTTGCTGCAGTATGGATTGTGCTGTATATTGGGAGCGGATTGTCATTCTTCAGGTTTTTGATGAGGTGGTATCAGAGGCTGATAATTCTTGCAGGACTTGTAGTGTTAGGGTTCTGGCTGTTTTACATAGGGAGGGAACATCAGATATTTCTCGACAACAAATCAATGAACGGCTATGCTCCTCTTGAGCTTGTTAACGTGAGTATTAACGGCGGAGAAGCTGTAGAGTTGATGGCGAAGGACAGGGACATGAGGAAAGTTGTAGGGCCTGAGTTTGAGTTAAAGGCTGAGATCTGCAACGAGGACGGAGAAGTTTTGAACACGATCGTGAAGACGCTGAAGATTGGTTGCAGTAAGGACGTAATGATAAACCTGCCTGTTTTAGCCGGAGGGTCTGGTGATTTTGTAGTGCCTGCACCGAGATAAGGAGTGCGATGTTTCAACAAAATACCTTCAG
>JAFTBA010000129.1 GCA_017458545.1 Synergistaceae bacterium
TGTCAACGGCCATGATGAATGTTATGTTAGGTGTAGGCGACAAAGTAAACAGAGAGCTAAAAGTTTACGGCGCAAACATAACGGTAAGACATAAGGACGCTGCATTGATGAATGACCTTTACGGCCTCGAAGGTCAGGGAGTAAACGATAAGTTTCTTCACGAGGATGACGTGTTGAAACTCAAGTCTATATTCTGGGGGTGTAACATTCTCGATTTCGCGCCGGTGCTTGAGGGCAAAGCATCGTTAAACGGCCATGACGTTCAGCTCATAGGTACATGGCCTGAGAAGAACGCGACTCTCTCAACGGGTGAGGAACTTCACACTGGGTTAAAGGCTCTGCGTACATGGTGGGAGGTTAAAGGCGGATGGCTCGGTGAGAATGACGATGACAGCGTTATGATCGGTCATATTCTTGCTGACGGGAACAATCTCAACGTCGGCGATACCGTAACCCTTAACGCTGACGGCCAGGTAAAAACTTTCACGGTCAAAGGGATATTCAATGACGGCGGTAACTCTGACAGTAAGATTCTTATGACGCTCAAAGCGGCTCAGGATTTGCTGAAACTTTCGGGGAAGGTCTCGGCAATAGAAGTATCTGCATTAACGACCCCTGATAACGATTTGGCGAGGAAAGCAGCACAAGACCCTACGAGCCTTTCACCCGATGAGTATGAGACATGGTACTGCACAGCTTATGTTAGCGCGATATGCCATCAGATTCAGGAGGTAATCCGTGACGGAGTAGCTAAACCCGTAAGGCAGGTTGCCGAATCAGAAGGGACAATTTTGAACAAGACTACATTGCTTATGATACTCATAACGATTCTCAGTTCAATAGGTTCAGCATTGGCAATCTCAAACTTAATCACTGCGAGCGTAATCGAAAGGAGTCAGGAATTAGGACTGTTAAAGGCACTCGGTGCTTATAACTGGCAGATAGTACTGCTTGTGCTTGCTGAAGTAATGATTACGGGGTTGGCAGGAGGAATTATAGGTTACTTTATGGGTATAGGTTTCGCACAGATTATAGGTCAGACGGTTTTCGGCTCATACATCGAAATCGCAAGAATGGTTATTTTGATTGTTGCCGTAATTCTTTTCCTAGTAACGGTAATAGGGAGTATACCTGCTATACGCTATCTTATGGCACTTAAACCTACGGAGGTTCTTCATGGAAAGTAAAACAACAAGGCACGGAAGCAGACGCAGAATGTACCTCAGAATGGTAGCAGGCTCATTAATACGGAGAGCTTCGCGGTTAATCATAGCGGTACTGGCAATAGCTATAGGAGCAACGATTCTTTCAGGACTGGTAACAATATACTATGACATTCCCGAACAGTTAGGGCGTGAATTTCGTTCTTACGGTGCGAACTTAATTGTACTTCCGAGAGGTGATGCGAAAATCACGAGAGATACGTTGAAGGAATTGCGGGCATTAATCGGGGACAACAAAATTGTAGGAATGGCACCGTACCGTTACCAGACCGTTAAGATTAACGAACAGCCTTATATAATTGCCGGCACTGATTTGGAAGAGGCAAGGAAAAACAGTCCGTTCTGGTACGTTGAAGGGAACTGGGGAAATTCCGAAGACACTTCAAAAGTAATGGCAGGACACGAAATCGCTCAGACACTCGGACTCAAACTCGGTGATTCGTTTACGGTTCAGGGCGTTAAGTACGGCGAAAGGGCTGAGGCATCGAGGCAGGATTTGAGTGCGGAGGAGAATCAGAAAAGGGATTCTGCACGTCAGAACTTTCACAGGAAATTTTCAGTAACAGGCATAGTATCAACAGGAGGAGCTGAGGAAGGATTTATATTTGCCGACGCTGATATGCTCGACGAACTGATAGGCGATACGTTCAGGGCTGACGTTATCGAATGCAGTGTTATTGCTGACGCTAACGAACTGGCTGAGATTTCCGCGAAGATTGAGCGTGATATACCCGACTTAATGCCGAGAGCGGTGAGAAGACTGACTCAGTCGCAGGATATTGTTTTGGGAAAATTACAGGCACTGGTACTTTTAGTTACTGTTGTAGTTCTGATAATAACTATGATTTCTGTTTACACTACGATGACGGCAATGGTTGCCGAAAGACGAAGGGAGATAGCACTCAAAAAAGCTCTCGGTGCTGAGAACAATCTAGTGATGGGTGAGCTGCTAGGTGAGGGTGTATTGCTCGGGTTAATAGGCGGAGCACTGGGTGTGTTTTTAGGGTTTGAGTTTGCATTGAGGGTGAGCCTTAATGTTTTCGGAAGGGGTATAAATTTCCAGTGGGCATTAATCCCGGTAACAATAGCTGTCTTCATAGTGATAACTGTAACTGCATCAATAATACCTGTGCGCAAGGTCATGGATATTCACCCTGCGATAGTCCTGAAAGGAGAATAATTAACGGAAAATGTCGGAGAAAATTTTAGAGTTAAAAGGCGTGTCTAAGATTTACGGGAA
>JAFTBA010000130.1 GCA_017458545.1 Synergistaceae bacterium
CAATGAAGAAAAGATTAAAGAGCTTGAGGAACAGAAGAACGCATTACAGCAGAAGTTAAACCGCGAAAATAATGAGGACGTTAAGGCTCAGATAAGGACGCAGATACTTGCTGTTGAGGCGCAGATTATACAGTTAAAGACTGCACAGAGCTAACCCCTATTCCCTAATCCCTGAGCTCCCTAGTAATCCTGAATATCACTGAGGCAAGTTTCTGTGTATCATGCCTTACGACTCTTCCTTCTTTGGGACTGTCGAACACCGATACTATACTTGCCTCAATATATTTGCATCCCATTCCGCGAATAATCCCCCTCTGTTCATCATCGAGGTATAACGGTTCAGCACCTTCGCTCAAATAACGGCTGATTATGTCATCGGGTATAGGTGCTGAATTTGCTATTACGAAGTCGGGAGTCTTCCCTAATGCCGCGCTCACCCAATCCAAATGCTGAACGATATTCATTCCCTGAGTCTCCTGCGGCTGAGTCATCAGGTTGCATATGTAGACTGAAGGGACGTTAGAGTCTTTGAGTTTGTCGGCGAAATCAGGAAGCAGCAAATTAGGAATTACGCTCGTGAACAGACTGCCAGGCCCTAAAAGTATCAGTTCCGCATCATCAACAGCAGTAAGCACATCGGGCAAGGGCTTGGCCTCTAAAGGTTCGAGCCATATTTCGGTTAATTCGCTGCCGTGTTCGGAAATACTTAGTTCGCCTTTAACTTTCTGCCCGTCCTTAGTCCTTCCCATTAACGTTATGCCTTCGGTTGTTACGGGCAAAACCCTTCCCCTTATTGAGAGAAGATGATTCATTTTTTCGACTGCCTTGCTGAAATCTCCTGACATTTCCGTTACAGCAAGAAGCAAAAGATTCCCTAAGCTGTGTCCTGCAAGTTCGCCCCTGTCAAACCTGAAATCAAGTATCTTCCTTAATTCGCTGTCATTCTCTGCGAGCGCAGCTATACAGTTCCTCACATCTCCCGGCGGTAACATTCCCCATTCATTTCGTATGCGCCCTGAGCTTCCACCTTCATCGGTAACGGCTACAACAGCCGTGATATTTCTCGTGAACGACTTAATACCGCGCAGCAGGGTTGACAATCCCGTACCGCCTCCGACAGCAACAATGTAAGGCCCTTCGGATAATTTTCTGTTTAACGCTTTTTCTATTACGGGCTGACCTGTTGATGAAGTGCGTATTACCCCGAACATGAAAAGTATTGCCAGAGTCGTTACGACTCCCAAAAAAAACATACTCATTTGGAATGCTCCTTATCCCGGTGAATTACACATACACCGTTCCATTTTTCAGCGCAGTAATCATAGAGCCATTTAGCTACTGCAACAGATCTGTGTTTACCGCCTGTACACCCTACTGCTATGTGTAACTGTCCTCTTACGTTTGAAAGGAACTGCGGAACTGCGAAGTCCAAAAAATTTTCGGTGAGGCTCAGGAATTTTCCTGTCTCAGGAAATTTCATAAGGTAATTTCTGACCGGTTCATCTTCTCCCGTGAGAGTCTTCAGTTCGTCAACATAATACGGATTAGGCAAACACCTCACGTCAAAAACAAAACTCGCGTCCTGCGGAACACCATACTTATACCCGAATGAGCTTATTATTATCGAGACACCTCCGTCATCACCGAAGAACTCACGCACTAAACGTTCACGGTGCTGGTGTAAGTCCATCATTGAAGTGTCAATCAATATATCGGCCATATCGAGAACGGGTGCAAGCATTTCCCTTTCAGCTCTTATGCTCTCCCTCATGGATAAGCCTTTGCCTAAAGGATGCACTCTCCGTGTGCGTTCGTAACGCCTCAATAATTCCTCGTCAGACGCTGTGAGAAATACTACTTTAACGTTTCCTCCCCAAGCCTTTGAGATTTTATCTATTACTTTCACGAAATCACCTGACACATTCCTAACGTCAACAGTTGCTACGACTCCGCGCCCTTCAGATTTTTCGAGCAATGCGAAAAGCTGAGGCAGTAATTCGGGCGGTAAGTTGTCTATCGTAACAAACCCGAAATCCTCAAGCACTTTTAACGTCATTGTCTTACCTGCACCGCTCATTCCCGTAACTATGATAAACTGTTTCAAAATTTCACATCTCCTTTTCAGATTTTGCCGACATTGTACACCTGATTTTTGCTGTGCTATAATTCCTGAGACAATTCAGCAGAAGGAGCATCATCATCAAATGAAAAAGGGAACATATCAGCCTCACAAGTTACCCAGAAAAAGGAAAATAGGATTTTTGGCACGCACTCAGACAGCTTCAGGGCGCAAAGTACTTCGCAACAGAAGGCGCAAAGGTCGTAAATATCTTACACGTGCCTAGAGTAACAAGCCTCAGAAAAGGCAGAGAATTTGATGAAATATTCCGCACCGGCACGAGACTAAGCGGATTGCTGGTGCGGATGTTATATTTACGCGATGATTCGTATGACGCTGTTAAACTCGGCTGTGCCGTCGGGAAGCGTCAGGGCAAAGCGCACATCAGAGTCAGAGGCCGAAGGATATTGCGTGAGGCATTCAGGAGTTTATCGGACAGAGTATCATCAGGTCTTCACATAGTACTTATGCTGACGGAGTCGGGTTTGGCCTCAAAAAGCAATGAAGTATCACGCGAACTTGAGATATTAATGCGCCGCCGTAAACTCCTCGTGAATTGATTTCAATCAAATGGCGCGTTTAACAATATTCATAATCCGTATCTATCAGATATTCATATCGCCTTATCTCGGACGTAACTGCCGTTTTTACCCGACCTGTTCAAATTATGCTTTGAGTGTTTACAGGGAATGGGGATTTATTAAGGGGAGCTGGCTTACGTTTAAGAGAATCATCAGGTGCGGAGCATGGAATGCGGGAGGAACAGACCTTCCGCCCAAAAGACATTAAGAGGTGAACAGGGTAATGTGGCAGCAGGCAAAAGCGTTGTTATTCGGATTACTTGACTGGATACACAACGTTATCACGGGAATAGGTATAGGAAGTAATTTTGCGTGGGGATTAGCGATAATTGCGCTGACCCTTTTGGTGCGTTTACTGATGCACCCTTTAACCGCCAAACAGATGGCAAGTATGCAGAAAATGCAGAAGTTACAGCCCCAGCTAAAAGTCCTTCAGGAAAAATATGCCGATGATAAGGACAGACTCAATCAGGAAACTATGAACCTCTACAAAGAGAACAAGGTTAATCCTGCAAGCGGCTGTTTACCGCTCATAATTCAGCTGCCTATCTTCATACTGTTATACGGTGTACTTTATGACCTCACTAAGACTGAGGCATTCACTGACGTAACATTTCTCGGCGTAAACTTAGGCGGCAGCGTCCTCACGACAATAGCTAACGCCTTGAACTTAGTTGATGAGGCAGGAGTACGCATACCTGATGAACAGTTAGGATTTGTGATGGTGTTTCTCTCATCGTTCACTAATCTGAGTCTTCTCTTCTCACACTTAGGAACATGGATATTTAACTTCATACTGTTAGTGCTTATAGCATATCTGACATGGTTACAGCAGCATTTATCGAGCGCAGGCAATTCACAGATGGCCATGATGAATTGGTTTATGCCGCTGTTCTTAACGTTTATATGTTTCGGACTGCCGGGAGGTGTTTTGCTGTACTGGGGTGTGTCGTCATTAATGGGTATCATTCATCAAATGAGAGTGTCTAAAATGACAGCTGTTGAAATGAGTGTTAAACCTACGTTGTATAAGGAGAAGCCTAAAACAAAATGATGCAGGAATTGAAAATGATAAAAGAAGTCTCAGATGTTGAAGAGGCTGTGCGTATAGCGTCAGAGGAATGGAAAGTTCCTCCCGAAGAAATACATGCCGAAGTCATTAAGACCGAACGCGGATTTCTGGGACTGTTCGGCAACCGCAAAGTTGAAGTTGAACTCACTGCTAACGTTAAGATTAACCTGGCTGCAAGAGGGATTGAGTTTATCGACAAGACTCTAGCGCTTATGGATTTCGATGCACATTCTGTTCTCTCTGAGACTGAAAGCAACATGATTGATGTTCAGGGTGAAGATGCTGCGGATTATTTTGTGGGACGCTACGGTGATGCACTTAAAGCTATGGAGTACATAGTGAACTTAGCACTGAGAGACCCTAAGAGCGAACCCAGACTCAGAATAGACTCATGCGGTTACCGCGAGAGACGCACTAAAAGCCTCGAACGTTTAGCAGAAGCTACGGCAAGACAGGCGTTAAAATTCGGCAGACCCATAAGGCTTGATCCTATGGCCTCATGGGAAAGATGGGTTATACATTCAACGCTCAAGAACAAAACTGACATAACTACTGAGTCAGTAGGTGAGACTCCTACAAGAAGAGTAGTAGTTATTCCCAAGTTTGACCCCGATGACGTTAGAATGCCCGGTCCTGCAACAATGAGAGTAAGAACTCAGAGAGAACGTGTAGGTTCAATAGGCAGACGTAACCTGCCGGAACGCTCAGACGGTGAAAGACGTTACCCCAGAAAACGCGGTAACAGGGACAGACGCAATAACAGCAACAATAACAGCAGCAACAACAGTAATAAAGATTGAGAAATTTAACGATACCTTCAGGATTATGACTGAGGGTATTTTTTTGTTGAGGGGATTTGATTTCAAATGCTTGAGAATCTTAACAGTATTATGGACAAATATTTGTCCGATAAACCTGAAGCCCGATGCTTATGGTTTAATCATCAGTGGATTAACCGTAGGGATTTCGGGAAATTAGCTGACGAATGCACAAAAGTACTGCGCGAATCGGGTTTCGGTGAAGGACAGAGATTAGCGGTCTTAATGCCTAACACACCGATGACACTCGCACTGATACTTTCGGTGTGGAGGCTCGGAGGAGTGTTCTGCCCTCTTAATGAAAAGACGGGTCAGCTCTCACTGTTGAAAACGCTCGACCTGCTGAAACCTTTTGCCGTTGTACTTTCTGAGGGAGTAAGCGAAGGACTTGAGGAGGGACTGAAAACAGCAGGATGGTCATATTCGCGTTTCAACGCCGAAAAAATAACGGGCACTGAAAATTTCACGGGTAAGTTACAGCCTGCCGATGATTTCGACAAAACATTAGCAGTAATCTTCTCGACTTCAGGCACAACAGGAGACCCTAAAGCAGTACCGTTAACTCACTCGAACATACTCGATAACATCATGGCATGTCTTGAACATGTACCCGATTTACGGCCTGATGACTCACTGCTTAACGTTCTGCCTAACTTCCACGCTTTCGGTTTCACTATATGCTGTGTGTTACCTTTTGTACTCGGAGCAACTCAGGTAGTTGTTACGGGGTTCATGCCCCCTTCAAACGTCATAAAGGCTGTCGAAGAAACTAAACCGACAGTATTGCTTCTTGTGCCTACAATGATAGGGTTCGCAGCTTCACTGCTCGAACGTCAGGGCAAAAAGTTGTCGGGCATTAAGCTCCTTATAGCAGGGGGCGACAGGTACAACCCTAAAATGGACGACCGCGTTACAGAAGTTTTCGGAGTCCCAGTAATTGAGGGCTACGGTATCACAGAGTGTTCACCGGTCCTCGCAGTCAACCCTAAACCCTCAGTGCGCAAACTCGGTACTGTAGGACCTGCATTGCCGAGATTTGAACTTCAGCTGAAGAGTGAGTCGGGTGAACTGCTGCCTATACCTGGTGAGGGCGTGCTGTGGTGCAAAGGCCCTTCGGTAACATCAGGTTATTATCATGCTGACGAAATCAATAAGGAGCGTTTTGTTGACGGGTGGTTTAACACGGGTGATTACGTTCAGATTGACGAGGACGGTTACATCAAAATACTTGACCGCGTAACTGACATAATCATTGTGGGAGGCTTTAACGTTTATCCGCAGGAGGTCGAAGCAGTATTAGACGAACACCCTGCCGTGAACATGGCCGTTGTCGTAGGAATGCCCAACAGTATGAGCGGTGAAGTCCCTAAAGCATACATCGTTAAAAAAGAAGGTGCTGAAGTAACTGAGGGTGAACTGGTGAAATTCTGCAAGGAAAGATTATCGCATTACAAAGTTCCCAGAAGCATAGAGTTCACTGAGAGCATACCGATCTCGTCAACAGGAAAAATATTAAGGCGTGTATTGCGTCAGAAAGAGAGAGAAACAAAAGAATAATGGAGCGTCTTGAAAACATAATAATCCCCCGTTTGAAGGAAAATCCTTCAGAATTATGCTATTGGTGGGACGGCAAATGGTACACGCGCAATGACCTTTTAATGATGGTCAACAGCTGTGAGAACGTATTGAGGTCGGCAGGATTCTCAAAGGGTCAGCGTTTAGTCGTAATGCTGAGAAATTCACCGTTAATCCCTGCATTGTCATTAGCGGTATGGAAACTCGGAGGAATATTCTGCCCTTTGAACGAGAAAGCAGGACTCGAATCGCTGACGGGTACGCTTGAACTGATAAAGCCTTTTGCAGTAGTTGCCGAACACGAAATACCCGAACTCGCTGAGAAATGGCCGTGCTTA
>JAFTBA010000131.1 GCA_017458545.1 Synergistaceae bacterium
CCGTCCCTGTAACTCATTGAGTTCTCGAAGATTGCTTTAGCATTGTAAGTGTAATCACCTAAAATTCTGCGGCATTCCCTTACGTAAGGGACTGGAGGCATATGCTTGGCAATTTCCTTCCATTCGTCGGGGAGGTCTTTAGCTGCTTCAGGGAGTTCGTTGTATTCGTTCTCATCGACTGACCAGGACTCGCCGAGTTCGTTCTGAATATAGTAGATGAAATTAAGAGTTTTTATTAGAGCATCGCGGTTTACTTCAGCCCTTAAATTTTTGTCCTCAAGATATGCGACAGGGAGTCCGTAACGGCCATTCCATTTGTATTGGCCGGGGTAATCATTGCCCCAGTTGACTCCTGTTTTAGTGATTCGTTTCCAGTCTTTTCGTGCACCCGTGTAACTTCCCTGAGAATACGAATCGGGTATAGCCCTGTAAGCATTATGGGCAGAGAACTCAGCAGGAAGTTTGAACGGAGATTTATTGCCTGCACCGAACTCATTTTTTGAGACGTAAGCGAGATAATTTTTCCTTGCACGTTCGTAATCGGGCAGGGGATTTTTAGGTTTGAGTTTTTCAGGGACACCATTGGGATATTTTCGTATTACTGCGACCCAAGTTATGTCCTGAATCATAGAGTTCATGTTTATGTCAGGAGATATTGAGTTGCCCGAACGGTAACGCAGTCCTGTCAACGGTATGACATCTCCGTATTCAGTAGCGTCAACAAGTATCTTAAACGTGAAATTTTTATAGCCTTCGGGTGTTTTAACGGTGAGTGAATTGTTTTTATTGTCAACGCTGACGACTTCGGAATGAAAAATTATGTCTGAACTTTGGGCCATGTCGAGAAGTATTTGATGACCTACGAGAGGCTCAAAGGCTTTCCAGTTAGTTTTCCAGTATGCAGTAGCTATAGATTTCTTCATTGCGCCGTAATGCTCTCTGATTTTAGCGATGAACTCGCGGTAAATTCCGCTGTCATTGAGTCTGCTCATATCGTCCATAGTTGAGACTGCTGCAGCAGTTGACTGACCTCCGAGCATTGATGTCGGTTCGACGATTAGGACACTTGCACCCATTCTAACGGCCTGAATAGCAGCTGATACACCGCTCATTCCTCCGCCTGCAATGATTATGTCGTAAGCATATGCACCTGATGAAATGACGAGACATAATATTAACGGTAAAAATTTTTTGAACATTGCTGAAACCTCCCGTAAAAAATATTAATATTCTACATTACTGTGCTAAAATCAGTGAAAATTTCTACAGAGGTATGTTAATTATATGGATAAGACCACAAGAAAGTTAAACGGTTCTGAGATATTAATTCAGTGTTTACTGGAACAGGGAGTCGATACAGTATTCGGTTATCCCGGCGGAGCAATACTGAACGTTTACGACAGGTTATACGATCATCAGGAGATAAAACACATTCTCACTTCACACGAACAGGGTGCTTCACATGCTGCTGACGGTTACGCGCGTTCAACGGGCAAAGTAGGAGTCTGTCTCGCAACATCAGGGCCCGGTTCAACGAACTTAGCCACAGGAGTAGCGACAGCATACATGGACAGTTCACCCGTAGTATTCATAACCTGCAACGTTAATAACGACTTAATCGGGCGCGATTCGTTTCAGGAAGTCGATATAACAGGCGTAACACTTCCCGTAACTAAATGCACATACATTGTGAGCGATGTGAATAATCTTGCCGACACAGTGAGGGAGGCTTTTGCAGTTGCGAGATCGGGGAGGCCCGGACCTGTGCTTATTGACATTCAGAAGAACGCTACTGCTGATGAATGCGATTACACGCCGATGACTCCCGAAGAATTTATGTCGGGTTCAAACGCAAGAATAGCACGCCTTAAATCATCACATCACCCTGCCATAGGCTACCCTGAAATCGACATTAAAGCAGTTGAGACTCTCGCCGAAATGATTGACGCTTCTGAAAAACCTTTACTGATTTGCGGAGGAGGGGTAGTGCGTTCGGGAGCGTCCGAAGAGTTCAGGACGTTAGCCAGAAGAATGGACTCCCCTGTAGCAATTACTGTAATGGGAGGCGGAGCGTTCGGAGGTTATGACCCCCTTAAAACAGGCATGATAGGTATGCACGGTTCACAGGCTTCAAACATGGCATGTGATGCTTGCGATTTGCTGATAGCCGTAGGGTGCAGGTTTTCGGACAGGGTAACGCTTAATCCTGCAGGTTTTGCGAAAAATGCCGAGATAGTTCATATTGATATTGACCCTTCTGAAATCGACAAGAACATTAAGACTGACCTTCACATTATAGGTGACGCTAAGGAAATTCTGACGCTTTTACTCTCTAAACTCAAACGCGACAAGAATAATGACGGCTGGAAAAATTATGTTTTCTCTTTCAGGCGTGAAACCGAATACGATGACCCAGTGAACGGAACGTTAACGCCGAAACAGATTTTGTCGGCAGCAGCAGAGATATTGCCGCAGGACACTATTGTAACGACTGACGTAGGCCAGCATCAGATGTGGGCAATACAGCACTTCAAGTTCGATTATCCCGGCCAGCTCATAACGTCAGGAGGATTCGGGACGATGGGGTTCGGATTGGGAGCGGCTATAGGAGCGCAGGCAGGTAACCCCGAGAAGACCGTATTGCATGTTACGGGTGACGGGTCATTCCGAATGAACTGCAACGAGTTAGCGACAGAACAGTATTACCGAATGCCTATAATCACGTTGCTGTTCAACAACTCGACACTCGGAATGGTTCGACAGTGGCAGCACTTAATATACAAGGAGAGATATTCACAGACGACGCTTGACAGGAGTCCCGATTTCGTGAAACTTGCAGAGGCATACGGTGTGCATGGAGCGTCAGTGAGTGATGAGCCTTCATTGAGGCGTGTGCTGACTGAGGCGGTTAATTCGAGGGCTGACGGGCTTGGCTGGGTGATTGACTGCAGGATAGATATTGATGAGATGGTGAGGCCGATGGTGGGCGGAAGCAGTTTCATCACGAACTTCATGCTGTATTAGGGGGTGAGTGAGTTGCAGGCGAAAGAGAATAATCAGGGCTTGAAGCGTTACACGATAATAACGGCGATGGACAATGAAGCAGGAGTGTTATCACAGTTAGCGCATTTGTTTTCAAGGAAGGGCTATAACATTGAGACGATAGCGGCAGGATGGACGGTAGACCAGAACGTAACGAGGTTTACGATAGAGATATATTCCGATGAGGAAAGGATAAAGCTGTTATGCAGTCAGCTGCGTAAACTTGTGCCGATACATTATGTAGAGATACTTGACCCGTCTAAGTCGATAAGGCGTGAGTTAATGCTCGTGAGAGTACATGCTGCGGACAGGGCTGCAAGGAACGAGATTATCCAGATAGGAAATATTTTCAGGGGTTCAGTTGTCGATATAACGCCTGACAGTATAACGCTGTCGGTAACAGGTGATGACCAGAAGACACAGGCGTTTGAGGAACTGCTCAAGGAGTTCGGGATAATTGACCTCGCGAGGACTGGGATAGTTGCGATTGAACGTGGCGAAATGTAAAGTTTTCCGTACGGAATAGAAACACAAAAAAGCCCCCAGTCATTTAGAGGCTGGGGGGATAATTTTCAGGATTTGTATAGTTTTGCGAGAACGTTTATTGCACTCTGAAGGGGATCATATATTTTCTTTGTGAACGCCAAACCATAATTTAGACATTCCCTGTAAATTATAGGGAGTTCAGTACAACCAAGAATAACAGCGTCATCATTAACATCAGACACAAATTCATGAAACTTTTTTCTTGCCTTTTCGTCTACAGCATTCTGCTTCACTGCTTCAATAAAATATCTGAGTTCTGCATATTGTGAACGCTCTGGTGAGTCTATTTTTATGCAGTAGTGTCTAAAAAC
>JAFTBA010000132.1 GCA_017458545.1 Synergistaceae bacterium
CCCGCCAATAAAACTTAAATCATTGACAATTTAGGGCGGGATAGCTCAGTTGGTAGAGCAACGGACTGAAAATCCGTGTGTCCCCGGTTCAATTCTGGGTCCCGCCACCAGTATGAATGAATTAACGAAATTTGCGGAAGTAGCTCAGGGGTAGAGCACAACCTTGCCAAGGTTGGGGTCGCGGGTTCAAATCCCGTCTTCCGCTCCAAAATTACGAAATCAACAGCCTCAGAGTTAAAACAATAAATAAAAGCTCTGAGGCTTTTTTATGTGCTGTTATAATAACGTGCATTAACCACGAAAGGAATGGATAAATAAATTATGCGTAATTTCAGGGCTTGGGGTATGTTAATCGTTATGGGCTTGGCCGTTTTCGTTCTGTCAGGCTGCGGAGGCGGAAGCCTCGACACAGGAGACCCTATTGACAGCGAACCTCAGCAGACCATACCGAATAATTCACCCGATACTTATGACACTCAATCGCTGCTCGAAGGCTCATGGATGGCAATAGACAGCACATATCAATACAGTACCGAGTATTTCAATTTCAGACTCAATTCAGCTCGCTTAACGTTTACGTCAGTTGACATTAAAGGCACTGTGGCTCAGTCAAAAGTTTCAAGCCGTCAGGAATGGTTTGCCGATTACGAAAGCAATGATGTATATGTTGACTTGGGCGTTCAGTCGTTGGGATTGGATTTCGACTCGAGAACAGGCACAATGATCCATCAGGGCAAAGATAACTGGCGGTGCAATATTGACGGCGATAACAAAATACTCATGAACATAACAGTATCGTCAGACACAATTATTCGCGTCAATTATCAGGGCATTTCCCGAAGCCTTTACGGTAGTATAGGGGCAGAATACGATTTCACGCTCACTTTCAGGAAGGAAGAATACAACAGGCAGTGATTCAATTACCTGTTTAATCTCCGCGTCCGCAGTAATGTCGGAACACACATTCCCTGCAGGTCTCAATATCAGGGGCTTGATGATCAAAATCCTTAACGGTTATTTTGCTCACTGTCTCATCAAACCCCTTCATCACTTTCTCAGCCTCGTCGGAATCATACGCGTAAATTATTTCGGGATTGCCTGAAGTTTCACCGATACAGTAAATTTTCATTCGATCCACTTTAAGACCTGACGAACGTTCAACCAAATAAGCATACGCAAATACCTGCCTCCTGTATGACTCTAAGCGTTCACGGTCAGCATTAATGTTAATATTCGGTTTATTGCCCGTCTTGAAATCCGTTATCTCTGTCTCGCCGTCCCGTATCGAAATTAAATCTGCCTTCCCCTCAAGTATGTAATCTCCCCTCACTGCTTTTATGTCATACTCGGATTTTTTCACGGCTGACCAGTCATTACCCTGACGCTGAACATAGCGCATTATCTGAGACAACGCCGTAGCCCTAGCCGCTTTCGTTAAATATGCCTGTTCACTGCGCGACAAATGACCGTATTCAGACTCAAACCATTCCGAAATATTCTGCTCAGTTATTCTGTTCTCCTCATGATTGATTACTGCCTTGTGTATGTCGTCAAGTACAGCATGTATCAGTGTACCAGTAAACAATGCTTCTGAACGCCCCGGTAAAAATTCAAGCTCACGGAAAAATTTATACTGCAACGGGCATGTCTCATAGGTCAGTATGTCACCAGTAAACGAATATGTTTTTTTAACACCCGAATCTTTAGCAGGGCTTATCTCAGCTGTTGAGGGCTCAAACGTTTCATCGGCATCATTAAGTCCGTTATATGCCCTCTCGAAAAATTCACTCGGAGTTCTCCTGTCCTCGTTACACGTCAGTATCAATAAATCCTGCGCCCTCGAAAACGCTACGTAATACAGCCTCCAAAAATCAAAGTACTTTATATCCTCAGCAGGTTCAAATTCAGGCCGTCTGTAATAATTTTTCGCAATATACTCTGTTAATTCATTGTTCCTGTTGACGCTGACATTAGGCTGGGGATATGACCATAACGAGTCGGCAAATACTATAGGGAACTCCATGCCCTTAGCCTGATGTATCGTCATGAATGCAACATGTCCCGAAGGAATTAAACTGTTACCGCCCTCATACTCATCGAGACCGTCATCAATCATAAAACGAAGGTATATATTCATCATCATCTGAAACTGATTCACCATATATTTGCCGTTAATATTGTTGACGTTGTAACTGTGTTCGTATTTCCTTATAACCTGAACGAGTTTTGAGAGATTACGCGCAGGCCGAAGCTCTTTAACGCTGCTGTCCATTCCTGCGTTTAATGCCCTGTTAAACGGAAGGTACGCAAACAGTTCATACAGCAAATCGGAATATGTGTACCCTGCGTAACCCTTTAAGCCCCCGTGATATGAACGTCTGGCCATTAAATGTTTCCTAAGACCTGAATACGCAGAACGGTCAATATATTTAGCGACTTTGCCGACGCAGACCCTGTAATATGATATGTATGACGGCTCAACACCCTGATAATTAAACTCTCCCGATTCCAATGACTTCAAATATTCCGGGAACATCGAAATCATACAGCCCAATGCAAATTGTATTTCACCCCTCTGAAAAAACATGTTTGAACGCGGTGAATATACGTTTATGTTGTTCTCCTCAAGGTACTGTGAAAGCGATTGAACTTCAGCTGATTTAACAGACCTGAAAAGAAATGCTATTTGGCTGTAATCCGTAATCTTTCCCGACTCTTTGAGCCTCATGATAAAACTCAGAATCTTCTCGTGCCATTCGTTTTTGTCATTTAGTCCTGCGAGCCTCATAACCGAAGGGAAATTACCCGATTGACGGAACGGTTCAAGTTTTTTGGGATTACGGCAGTCACCCCACGTGAAAAAGTTTTCGGTATCAGTCATCCAGCTGCCGAAGAATTTTACGATTTCAGGACGCGAACGGTAATTCAGCATTAAGCGCACAACCCTGCATTCATTTTTGCCGAAACGACCCGGAAATTCAAGAATGTTCCTCACTTCAGCTCCCCTGAAACGGTATATGCTCTGATCGTCATCACCTGCTGCACAAATATTTTTGCCCTCACCTGCTATCATAAACACTAACTGTTCCTGAACGTAATTAGTGTCCTGATACTCATCAACCATTATGTATTTGATTTTGTTCTGAAGATCGCTGAGTATCTCAGGGTTATCACGGAGCAATTTATAGGTTTCAACCAAAAGCAATGAGTAACTCATTGAGTTGTTCTCAGCGAGAATCTCATCGTGAAGTTTCATTGCTTTGCCTAAAGCACTGACTGAGGGATTCGAATCGCGCATAAGTTCTTCAGGGTCTGTCAGTTCTTCGGCTAAGGCGTTAATATAATCCCTTAACTCGCAGGAATTTGCCCATTTCCCGGAAGACGTAAGAGCCTCAGTTATTCCGTTAATGCCTGAAAATTTCCTGATGTTCTGCATGATGATATATGCGTGGTCGAAATCATCAAGTACCCTGAAATTTTTTTTGAGTTTTTTGCGTCCCGTCAGTTCGGCGTAATCCTTTAGGATTCTTTCGCATATTGAGTGAAATGTTCCTGCACGGAATGAACCTGTGTCAGCAGTAATATTTCTGCGCGATAATTCCTGAGTAACACGCGCTATTATTTCGGAGGCTGCCTTGTCAGTGAAAGCAGCCAGCATAATGTTCTCAGGGTTAACGTGTTTTTTCTGTATCAGGAATACAACCCGTTGTACAAGCGTGAATGTCTTGCCTGTTCCGGGCCCTGCGATGATTAAGAGAGGGCCGTTTGATGAAGTGATTGCTTCTTTCTGAGCCTCGTTAGCTCCGGAAAAATCAAAGTCTGAAATATCTTCCTGAGTAATTTTAACGGGTTCATTCTTTTTGGTATTAGGGGCAGCAGAAAATTTATCGTCCTCACCAAGATATGACAGCAAAATTTCAGCAGGAATTTTCGACTCGCAGAACGAAATTACAGAGCGGTCAACATTCCTGAACTCGTTACGCGAAGCAAGCATGTAACATTCTGCTTTTGGGTTGTCATTGCCGATAACGTTAATCTGCTGTGAATAGCTCCCTAAATTTTCGGGGAGGTCGTAATGAACTATGAACTTAATATCACTCCGATTAATCTCGCGGTAAAGTATTGAGGGCATAATGATTAATTTGTCATTGAGGCCGTCAAAATCCCTTAGCATTTCTCGTAACTTGTATGAAGTTTCAGGCGTTGAACAGTAAATTACTCCTGCGAGATCTTTTTTATCGGTGAGAATGTCATTGAGTATTGCCTGTTTATTCTCAGTCCTCATTACCCTGAAAGTTACATTAGGTCTGTTGAAACCAGTAACTATTTTCAGCGGTGAGTGCAAATCCGTGAGCCTCATCAAATCTTTACGCATTGAAGGGCTTGTGCTGTCGGCAAAAATTCCTGATGTTATACGTTTTTTGCTGACAGATGAAATGAATGTCAACCAATTTTCGAGACTATTGGGAATCCCCCAGCGGTTAAGAATCGCAGTCATTGAAATCTCAGACCCTTTTAACGCCGTGAGAGTGTCAGGTTCATTGAGCTGTTTGACGGTCGAATAGAGAATCTTGCATGTACCGTTACGGACTTTGCGGAGTATTTCGCGCCTTTTTGAGGGTGATAACGATGCCGTGAGAATCTCGGAATGGGTATCGTGCAGTGCCTCGTCAGGTTCATCTGGAGTAACAGCGAGAGTTAATCCCGGCATTAACAGAGCAGGGAGTCTGTAACATATACTTTTTCCGTAACCGTCAGGCATTGAGCAGAAAACATCGCGCCCTGACAGCAGAGCGTCAACAATATCTTCCTGTCCCGTTCTGAACGAGTCGAAACCGAAATGCTGTCTTAGGAGTGAGAGCAGATAATTAGGTTTCTGCTGCTGCGGTTCAGGGGAAGGCTGAGGGGCTTGGCGGGTGTTCTCGGATTGAATCATGGCGAGTAACTGACGGCTTTGTTCCTGAGCCTGAGATAATTCCTGTTTAACCTGAGTGAGCTGAGTTTTGAGTCCGTCAATTTCAAGCTCACGGTTTTCAAGCGTGTTAGTCAGGGTGATAATAGTTGAACTGAGGGATTTAATTTCATCCTCCTGACGCGCTGTTTTTTCGGTTAATAATTTTGTTCTGGCGTTAATTAAATTTTGTACCTGCTGTTTCTCTTCACTGGTCAAAAAATTTTCACTCCCTTAATGTTCAGGGAGTATTATAGCGTTTAAGGCTAGGGGAGAAGAGCTAGGGGCTAGGGAAGAGGGACTAGGGGTTAGGGAAGAGGGGTTAGCTATTCCCCTAAACCCTAAACCCTATACCCTGTATTTTCACTTCATTGCTTCTTTCAGAGCGTTCACGTATTCATTGACGGCCTTAACGCTCATCTCAGCGTCAGTGAATATAGCCTCGAAGCCGTGAGTTGCTCCGGGTATAACATGAAGTTCAACAGGTACACCTGCCTGCATGAGTCTCTGTGCGTAAACTATAATCTCGTCCCTGAAAGGGTCAAGTGTCCCGACCATTATGTACGCAGGAGGAAGCCCCGACAGATTTCCAGCCATAGACGGCGAAGCGTACGCAGGAACATCACCGCTCACGTCAGCAAGATACTCGCTCCACGCAGAAATGTTGAAGTCCCTGCACCAAACCCGGTGGTCGTTAATCTGATGCGATGACGGTGTAATATTCCTGTAGTCCAACATCGGGTACAAAGGCATCTGGAAATGAATTGCAGGATATTTTCTGTCTCTTGCCAGCAGGGTCAAAGCCGCTGTTAAACCTCCGCCTGCGCTCTGTCCTGCAACGGCTATGCGGTCTTTGCGGACGGGAAGATTCTCAGTCATCCACACTAAAGCAGCGTAGCAGTCCTCAAGATCAGCAGGGTAAGGGTGTTCAGGGGTTAAACGGTAAGCAGGTGCAGCAACTATGAAGCCGAGTTCGTCGGCAATTCTAAGCGATAAGTCCTCATTACCTTCAGGACTGCCCATGAGATGACCGCCTCCGTGAATCCATAAGAGCGCAGGGTATTCGGGCTTTTGGATTTTGGGTGTGTAAACGCGGACGCGAAGACCTGAAGGGAGATATTCATTGCGGACGTTAACGCGGTCATTCTTTGGGAGTTTTTCGGGCGGAATAGTGAGGGCTTTGCGGAGGGCAGGGAGAGTCTCATTGTTGATTACACGTGGGGACTTTGCTTTGAGGTAAGGCTTGAGCTCAGGAGCGGCCATGTCATCAATATTCCATAAGGTGAAATCTTCTGCTGAAGTTACACCGCAGAACAAAGCGAGCAGTAATAATACAATGCAAAATTTTTTCATAACAGCTTCAATCCTTTCGTGATTTGTTTTGCACATATTATCTCACTGCCCTTTTATTGTAGGGAATTAAGAGCCTTTTTCTGCGGTGAAACATATATAAGCACAAAACGGTTTGACATGAAGAACGTACATAAGGCAGTCCCAAATAAGCGAAATTAATCCGAACGGTACGAAGAACGAGAAATATCCTGACTGGTTATAGTCGAACATAAAATTAATATTTTTGAATCCATGCTTGGCCAGCAAATTTTTCAATGCAGGATAGTAACAGCGGTTGTAATATGCTTTGAAGCCTCCGAAACCTATTGCGGCAGGATTTATAGTGAAGAGAATTTTACGTGCTAGCCAATTCGGTAATAACTGATTAATTATAGCGAAGAGTGCAAATTTAGAAGGGAAGACGCTTATAAATTTTCCGCCCTTCTTGAGAATCCTGCTGACTTCCGTAACAGCGTTCTCAAGATTCTTCAAGTGTTCGAGAACTGACGATGATGTTATCATGTCTACTGACTCATCATCGATTGGGACTCTCTCACCTGATGTAAGGTCAAACACAATTTTTTCGTCAGCGTCATTGTTGTATTCGAGTTCTTCCGGTGATACATCGAGCGCAATAATTTTTATCCCTTTGAATTTTCTGCTTTCCGGCGCAAATAAGCACCGCTTGCCTCCTCCTATATCGAGTGCAGTCATATTGTCGGAAAGATTATTATTGACCTGTTCACGGTAATGTTTGTATGCGCTGTGTTTTGTCTGGGGAAAGAGTTTTGCGATTAATGAATGGCACTTCCTGTTAACGTTTATGAACGCTCTCAAAGGGTTACTCATGACCGAACCCTCCGAGATTATCGGGACAGACTAAGCTACTGCGAACTGCGAACTGCGAACTGCGAACTGCGAACTGCGAACATTATACGCACGCAATTTCACTTCTGTCAACCTCCTTATTACTGTATTTTCGTGTATTATATCATGAAAAAGCCCCGATAATTTCATCGGAGCTATACATTACTTCAAAGCCTCCTTAATGGCATTGATGTATTCGTTCATGAACTTTACGCACACGGGAGCATTCGGGAAAAGTAACTCGCAG
>JAFTBA010000133.1 GCA_017458545.1 Synergistaceae bacterium
ATGATACGGGATAATCATATGCTTCTCCCTCAACATCCTGCGGAAGAGCTATACATACCGCTCCTGTGTCGGCAGGATCCGTAAGCACTCGGAACGCGCTTATCATTGCGCTCATGAGCTGCTCAGGTCTTGCGATTCTGTCCCAGTAACGGCACACAGCCCTGTATGAGTCATTTGTCGACAGCGACAAATCTGCAGGCTGTTCCATCTGCTGAAGAACGGGGTCAGGCTGTCGGCAGGCATAAACATCACCGGGCAGAATCAGAACGGGAATATTATTTGCCGTAGCTGTTGCCGCTGCAGTTATCATATTGGCTGCTCCGGGCCCTACGGATGAGGTTACTGCGAATATCTGTTTGCGCTTCATGTGTTTTGCGAACGCTACCGCAACATGCGCCTGTCCCTGTTCATTTTTCCCCTGATAAACTTTAAGCCGTTTGGCTTCCTGTAACAATGCCTGCCCAAGACCGACTACATTGCCGTGCCCGGGAAGCATAAACACTCCGCGTACAAAAGGCTGTTCAACATCATCATAGGCCACATACTGGTTCTCAAGGAATCTTACGAGAGCCTGAGCCATTGTTAATCTTACTGTTTCCATTTATTTCGCCTCCTGCGGTTTGAATATATGTTCGTTTGCGTCTGACTTCCAGAGCCATGAATGTTCAGGGTCATCAATGCGCGTTTTTCTCCAAGGGTTGCCGGGTAAATGCCTTATTCCCCACATGTAGCACATCGCGTAACCGGGAGCCGCTGCCTGTGAATGAAACGAGTGATTTATCACCAAACATCCGTTATGCCCTGTCTGATAGACTTCTCCGTCAGCAAAACCTGCTCCGAATCCCTGAGGATAGTCGAAACGGTAAAAATATACTTCGGGCTGCGGATGATGATGAGGTGGATAGCTTGACCATTTACCGGGATAACTGAGAACTTCTCCCAGTACCATGTTGCTGTAAGGGGCTGACTCGTAGTCGAAAAACGTTTGAATCTCTCTCTGCATACAACCCAGTAATTCACCGTTTGCACCTGCGTGCTGAACCATTATGTCGGACGGAGCATACAGTTTAGCAGCAAATTCCCTTTCATTATCTGTTTTTTGCACGTAAATTTCAGCATGTTCGAGGGCTTTTACCGTTACATGTGTTCCTTTGCAGACATGGAGACAATATGCTGCATTACGGAAAGTGTTTTCACGGACTGCCTCATGTGATTCTCCGTTGTAAGTGAATGATACTTTGCCGATAAGCAGATCTAATGCAAGCTCCTTTTCCGCTTCTTTGAACGTGTACTCATCGCCGGGAAACATGACTAACAGGCCGATGTCCATATTAGTTGCGCAGTCATTCTCTCCCATTGTCAGATAAGCATTGTAACCCCTCGTAACTTCTTTCTGCATGTACATTTTTTCCTATGCCTCCTGCCTGTTAAAGCCCTGTATGCACGCGGATATATTTGCGTGCCTTGATAGCATACTCAAGAGGATTTGCCTTTGCAGGGTCCTGTTCGGCCTCAACCAGGAGCCAGCCCTCATAACCTGCTTCGCTGAGGAGTTTGAAGACAGAATCGAAATCAACGCAGCCGTCTCCGGGTACTGTGAACGCTCCTTCACGGACAGCTTTAAGAAAACTCCATCCTTCGGGCTTAACCCGTGAAACTACATCGGCCCTCATATCTTTCAGGTGAACATGACCGACACGGCTCACATATTTTCTGAGGACTGCCAAAGGGTCTTCGCCTGCAAAAGTAAAATGCCCTGTGTCATAGCAGAGATAAACATTTTCGGGGTCTGTGCGTTCAAGCATTCTGTCTGTCTCTTCCGCTGTCTGAACTACCGTACCCATGTGATGATGGTAGCAGAGCTTGAAACCGTGTTCAGTTGCTGCTTTACCGAGCATGTTCAGACCGGTGCAGAATCTTTCCCATTCGGCAGCATTCATTACGTGCTTTTTGTCCGACAAAATAGGCACATCTGTTTTGCCCTGAATTGAATAACTCTGCTCGGATACATTGATTCTGTTCGCTCCGACTGAAGCTAGAAACTCAAGCTCCCTCACAAAATCGGCCTCTACCTGTTCAAGCGGCTGAGTCAGTATGAATGACGAGAACCAACGCGATGCTATTCTCATTCCGCGAAGGTCTAATTCGCGTTTAAGCTCCGTTGCGTCTGAAGGGTATTTGTTGCCTATCTCACACCCCGTGAAACCTGCCAGTGCCATTTCGCTGACTGTCTGCCTGAATGTATTTTCAGCTCCGAGTTCAGGCATGTCATCATTACACCACCCTATAGGAGCTATTCCCAAATGCACTTTTTCAGAATTAAACATACTCAAAATATTTATTCCTCCTCCTTTTTGCTTTTACGCCATTTACGCCAGGCCATGAACAGAAGTCCGCCGCCTGAGCAAAGGAACACCGCGCCCATCAGCAGAGCCAGCGCGGGAATATCAGTTTCACCCTTAAACCAGCCCGTAAGCAGCTGATCCCCTAGATACAGCAGATAACCTCCTGTCAGCGTCCATATTACAACAAAACGCTTATCCGTATCCCACATCACTCACTCTATCCTTACGGCCTTTCCTGTTTTCCATGCTTCCGTCGTAGCGTAAGCGATTGCCGTTGATTTTGTACCGTCATAAACGCTGACTCCCGGTTTCTTTCCGTTCAGCACACAGTCAACAAACTCTTCCATTTCAGTCAGGTAAGCATCATCAAATCTTTCTGGGAATGAACCTACACATTCTGTTAATACTCCGTCATGCCCGTAAACTTCAGCAAGATTCTTGGCTGGAACAGCCGATATTCTGACAGTGCCTTCAGTACCGATAATTTCAGTCTCAACATGATAGCCGTACGGCGCAGTACGTCCTACATGAACCATAGCTAAAGCACCGTTCGCAAACCTGTACATGGCTGCTCCTGTCTCATCGTCATAGGCTTCTTTGAACTCGGGGTGTTTGAACGTTGCACCTGCCGCGTAAACTTCTACAGCTTCACTGTTCAAAAACCATCTGCAAAGGTCTATATCGTGAATGGCCATGTCCAGAAATATACCGCCTGAGTTCTTTGCGAATCTTATTGCCCCCTGAACTGCTGACTCGGGATCTATTCCTGTAGCTTTTACCATGTACGGCGTACCTATTCTGCCCGAATCAATAAGTTTCTTTGCGTATGAATACGATTTATCATAGCGTCTCATGAAACCGAGCATAAACGTGAGATCGGGATGTCTTTCAACTGCAGCTTCTGCCTGTTTGCACTGCGCTAAGTCAACACCTAAAGGTTTTTCCGAAAAAACATGCTTTCCAGAATCAAGCGCGGCTTCTATCTGCCAGCAATGTTCCTTTGACGTTGTTACTACGCATACAGCATCAATGTCGGCTTCAGCGAGCATTTTGCGGTAATCGGAATATACGTTTGTTACACCCAGCTCGGATTTTGCGAAGTCAAGTTCTTCGGGGACTATTGAACATGCCGCTTTGAGTTCTGCTCCTCTGATCCTGAATGCTATATTTCTTGCGTGAACTTTACCAAGCCGTCCTAACCCGGCTATACCTATTCTGCACTTGTCCATAATCTTTTTTTACCTCTGTGTTTTTTAGAATAAAGCCGCCCCGTTCCGCTTTCAGGACAGGACAGCCTCATTACATCTCAATTATGACTAAAGGCTCTTTGCAGCTGCAAGCCTTCTTCTTTTCGCTTCCATGCTCGCCCTTACTACGTCCATAAAGACCGCAAGAATTATCACCAGGCCGAGTACAATATTCTGCACTGAAGAGTCAATAGAGAGCAGGGTGAACCCGTTACGGAGAACCGCTATGATTAACGCTCCTATCATTGTCCCTACCATTGTGCCTTTACCGCCTGTGAATGATGCTCCGCCGATAATACATGCTGCTATAGCGTCAGTATCATACGGCTGTGTTGCCATTGATCCGTTGCAGATACCGGAACGCCCTACAGAAAGAATACCTCCGAGCGCGGCCATGATACCTGACATGGTATAGCAGAATGTCAGAACATTAGCTGTGTTTATTCCGGATAGCCTCGTTGCTTCCATGTTTCCGCCCGCACAGTATATCGAGCGTCCAAGAGCTGTACGGCTGAGGAAGATGTGCATTATGACATAGAGAATTATTATTACGAGGAAACTTACGGGAAAACCTCCGCCCCATGTGCCTATGGTCTGCCGTCCTAAAAACTGAACGGACTCAGGGAAACGGTTTATCATTTTGTTTCCTGTTACAACAAGCGCGGCACCCCATAGAACATTCTTCATGCCCAGAGTTGAAACAAACGGGTGCGGTAAATGAAGCCTCGTCAGAAGCGTTCCGTTGATGAATCCCATCAATGCACCTGCAAGAACAGCGGCAAGCATTAATACATATCCGTTCGTCATACCTGCTTCCTTCAGCGATCCCATAAGGCACGCGCAGAATATTGCATTTGCTCCGACGCTGAGATCTATACCGGCTGTTATGAGACACAGAAGCATACCTGTCGCAAGAAATGCATTGAACGCTGTCTGTTTAAGTATGCCCATGATGTTGCCGGGACTGTAGAAATTACGGTTTGCGAACGCAAGAAACGCGCACATAAGTACAAGGGCTAAAACTGTGCCCAGCTGGACATTGCCGCCCATTTTTTTATTCATCGAGTTTACCTCCCCATGCTGCTTTCATCAGGTCTTCCTGATTGAAATTTTTGCTGCCGCGCTCAACTTCTGCCATGACACGGCCTCCCCTCATCACTATTACACGGTCGCTCATTCCGAGTATTTCTGGCATTTCGGAACTTATCATGATTACGCACTTTCCGCGCTTCACGAGATCATTCATGACGTTATACACTTCGACTTTAGCTCCGACATCAATTCCTCTTGTCGGCTCGTCAAATATATAAATCTCAGTGTCAGCGTTCAGCCATTTACCGATTACAACTTTCTGCTGATTACCGCCTGATAACTGACCGACTATTTCATAGATTGAAGGTGTCTTTATCCTTAGCGTGTTAATATGTCCCTGTCCACTCTCCTCAATCTTGCCGTCATCGAGGAACCAGCCTGTTGAATGCCGACTCAGACTCGAAAGTATAAGGTTGGTACGTATGCTCTCTGCAAGTACAAGCCCAGAACCTTTACGGTCTTCCGTGAGAAGGGCTATCCCTGCGTCAATAGCCTGTTTCGGGCTTTTTATATGGACTTCTTTGCCCTTGATGAAAATTTTGCCCCCGTCAACAGGGTCTGCTCCGAAAATTGCGCGTGCTGTTTCAGTTCTTCCTGCACCTACAAGCCCGGAGAAGCCCAATATCTGACCGCCGTATGCCTCAAAACTTACATGATCCAAGACTCCGCCGACCGTAAGATCTTCTACCTTGAGGAAACATTCACCTTTTTCGCCAAATTCTTTAGGGAACTGGTTATCTACTGTCCTGCCTACCATCGCCCTGATAAGCGAGTCATTGTCCCACTGGTCAATAGGTCTGGTGTCAATATATTCGCCGTCTCTTATAACCGTTACCCTGTCGCAAAGCTCAAACAGTTCTTCGAGTTTATGCGAGACAAAGACTATTCCAATTCCGCGACTCTTGAGTTCACGGCAGGTCTTCATTAGCTGTTCGACTTCTTTTTCACCAAGCGAAGATGTAGGCTCATCCATGATTATCATTTTCGCGTCTATCAGGACTGCCTTCGCTATTTCTATCATTTGCTGGATACCCATTCCGAACGTGCCTGCTGCTTTTGTGGGGTCTACGTCCTGCCCTAATGAAAGCATTACTTCTTTAGCTTTCTTGTGCATGGCATTGTAGTCAAGGAGGAGGCCTTTGTGAATCCATTTGTTGATGAATATGTTATCCGTTACGCTCAGAAGTTTCTCTATGTTCAGCTCCTGATATACACATGCTATACCGGCAGCAGCTGAATCATTAGGATTCTTAAACTCTTTCTTTTCACCGTTAACGTATATTTCGCCTTCATCAGCCTGATATACTCCCGTCAAAACTTTTATCAGCGTTGACTTGCCTGCTCCGTTTTCGCCTATAAGACCGAGAATCTCACCGGGTTTAACAGCAAGCTGCATATGATTAAGCGCAATTACTCCTGGAAAAACTTTCGTAGCGTTCTTCAGCTCTACTACATACTCAGACACTTGATTATCACCTCGATTTATTTTTACCCTAAAAAACAAACCCTGTTACCTGAGACATTCACATTCAGCCTCAAGCAACAGGATTCAGACTCTAAGTTCTCTTAAACTGCCTTAACTCTCTTACTGCAAATAGCCTTTCAGCTGGTCAAGACGTGCCTGTGCTGTGCTGGGATCTACAACGCTTGCTCCTGCGTCTATGAATTTCTCCAGCTTTTCGCCGTTAAGGGCTTTCACTACTGCTTCAACTGCAGTGTATCCCATAGTGTAGCCTTCCTGACATACCGACATGGTTTCTTCTCCTGCGAGAATTGAGTTGCACGCTGACTGTATGCCGTCGAAACCGAGAAATACTGTGTTCTTGTAGGCTTCGTTACCTGCAGCAGCACGCGCAGCAGCCATAGCCATGTCATCATTATTGGCACATATTATGGCGATTCCCTCAGGGTGATTCTGCATGATTGCTTCCATGCAAGCTACTGCCTGATTAGCTTCTGCATTAGCATACTGAATCTCGTTGTGCAGGAATTTTCCTCCTTCGGACTCAACACCTTTCGCATATCCTCTCATACGCGCTTCATTGGTCGAGTCTCCCTGAACTCCGGCTATCTCGATGCAGTAAATATCTTTCCAGCCGCGTTCCTTCGCGTATTTCACCGCAGCAGCTCCTCCGAGTGCTCCGGCACTTTCATTGCCAGTACCGACAAACGAAAGAACTTCAGGTGCTTCAATGTCAGTGTCAACCGCAACGATAGGTTTTTTCTGACCGCTGATCATGTTTGCTACCATATCGGCTTGAAGCGGAGCAATTACGTAGCCGTCAATATCAGCATTGTTCATGTCAGTTTCAATCATGTTCTGCTGTTCGTCATAAGCTGTTTCAGACGTAGCACCTTTGACCTGAACATGAACGTTGGGGTGATCCTTGCCGTAAGCAAGTGCACCGGCTACAACATAGCCCCAGTATTCCGAAGCAGTAGTTTTGAGGATGACCGAAATGTTGTACTCTTTTTCCGCTGCGAAACCACATAACGCACCTGACAGCACAACTATAACTGCCATAAATAATACAAAGCACTTCTTCAACGTATCCACGCTCCTTGCGCAAATAATATTAAAAAATAAAAATTGAGATTAATTTAATATTAACAAAAAAATTATGTTTGTCAAAAAAAAACAGATGCTGAATCAATGAGGCAACTGTCTTAAACAGAACGATAGCCACACCGATACCCCATTCTGAAAAAGAGTAAAAATTTTAGGGGGACTGTCTTTTTTTTCCTTCATTCAAACTTTTAACAGCCCCGAAACTTTTGCGCTTCGCATGAAATTACGGTTACATTCCCTGCTCTTTCTTTCTGCGAAATTCCTCCCAGACACTTGCAGGAATTCCAGTGTCTCCGTACAGCGTTAAATCATCTTCCTCATCAGAACCGTCTTCGTAATAGTAACCGTAACCGTTTTCCTCATTGTCTTCATCATCGTAACCGTCATAATCGTTACTTATCATTTCGGTATCAGTTACGGGATGCACATTTACGTTTTCCGACAGATTTTCCGTTACGCTTTCTGACGGATTTTCTGTTACACTTTCCGACAGGGTCTCAGTTACGCACTCTGATGGATTTTCCGTTACACTTTCTGACAGGGTCTCCGTTACGTTTTCTGATGGATTTTCCGTTACGCACTCTGACGGATTTTCGGGTTTCCTAAGACGGTAATTCTCGCCCTGACTGATCGCAACCCACACTCCGTTCTCAAG
This sequence comes from Synergistaceae bacterium, assembly GCA_017458545.1. Lineage (GTDB taxonomy): Bacteria > Synergistota > Synergistia > Synergistales > Aminobacteriaceae > JAFUXM01. Next base: position 7,909 of record JAFTBA010000133.1, read on the forward strand.
TACTCGTGAGATTAACGGCTCTATCCTGTCCGCATTCCACC